>CAKURH010000091.1 GCA_934675625.1 uncultured Kiritimatiellota bacterium | reverse complement strand
TGATAGTATACTATAACATACGGCTGAAATCAAGCCCAGATCTAAACTTTTTGCAAAAAAGACTCGGTGCACCCCGACACACCTTCATCCATGCTTTTTTGATATAATTCGCGGCAAGGAGGTGAACGGTGAGTTACACAATGAAGATGGAACCTGACTTGAGGCGCAAGGCTGAAGCGTATGCCGCTCGGCAAGGAATGACGCTGGATGGCATCATCCGAGCCTATCTCGTCACGATTGTCGCGCATGAGACGCGCGGAGAACGCCGTGCGAGGGAACTTCATGAATTCATCGCCGCACAACCTAAGCTTGAGGGATCGCCGTACAAGTTCAGCCGCCAGGATGCCTATGACGAGGAGATCGGCTGATGCGGTCTTTTCTCGACACGAATGTTCTTGTCTACCTTGCAGACGCGCGTGATGCGCGGAAACAGGGCATCGCCGAAAAATTTATGGAGGGCGCGATTGCCGAGCGGCTTGATTGCCGAATCTCGATTCAGACTCTGACAGAATTCACGAATGTCTGCATCAAGAAACTGAAGTTAGACAAAAACGTCATTTCCGTGTTTCTGGATTATTTCGATGACTTGCAAATGGTCAGAACCGATTCAGCGACCGTGAAAAATGCCTTGGAAATCAAGGCACGATACAATATCCAGTTTTATGACGCCATGATGATTGCCGCAGCAATTGCGTCTGATTGCGAAGAAATCCTGTCCGAAGATCTGAATGACGGACAGGATTATGGTGGAGTCACCGCGCACAATCCATTTAGGCAATAAGCGGGAAAAGACAGACCTCCCTAAGGACTGAGATCCAGTCCCAACGACCTGCTCTTGCGATGAATGTCACCCTGCCTCATTCTCACTTTTTTAAAAAAGTGAGAATGAGAGGCCAGAGCGAAATAGCCAAGCCGATTAGCTCAACGGGCGACCGTCGGCATCGGTATTGATCGAGCAGATTAGTACAATCTCTCGCGATTTATCCGATCTTGACAGTCTGTCAGGTTGGGTGCGCTGAGCCCCATGATTTTGTGAATGTCCTTGTGGAGATTCGCCGTCTGATTTCTCATGCTGAACATCAGACAGACATTTAGGCCAAGAAAGATCACAATCAGCCACAGGGCCACATTCGACCAAGCCCCGAAACCGCCAGTCCCAATGGGATGATTCGTCGTGTTCCTATGAGTTAACGGCATCGCTTCCTTGGCATTTTGCTCTTGCGCATCTTTAAGGTTTATAGTAAGCGCAAATCCAAACACAAACACTAACATCAAGATGATTATTACAGCACTAACTGTATCATTCATTATAACTTTCTTCCTTCTTTCTGCACAACTGTGTTATTTATCGCCCCTCCCCTCGTGCAGAAAAGAAAGTGGCGCGTTTCAAATCACCACGTCTTAAGAGAGGCATCGCCAAACGCCCGTAGAAAAACATGAATGATGAAACGCGCCACGTGTGGATTACACACGCAGCGCGACCACCGTATTCCGCTTTTCTACTTTAACTTTGGCGAAGTTTCTCTTAAAGCGTCATACGCTGATTCGCGTACGCGCACGGGTTAGGTTGCCCATCCCGTGCATCTCCCACTCTCCGGTTGCGGACGCGACGAAGCGCGTCCCTCCCGAATGGGAAGCCTGCCGCCCATTGGGCGCGACCGGATTATTGGGTTAATTAGCTTCTATGATTCTCCTTTCTCCGTTTCTGCAAAAGGGTTCATCTCACTGCCACTTCATGCCAAGTCCACCGGGCGCCCCTTCTCCTCGTGATTCCGTTCGCAAGGCAGCTCTATGCCGCCAAACGGGCAACTCCGCAAGGTCTCGAACAAAGTCGCCTTCTTCGGCTTTGCCGCCTCGTAGGAACGAAGCGAGATGACGACAACGGTCTGCGCGCCATCGCGCGAGACGAACTGAGGTTCGCCCGCCCACGCACGGTCAAAAACCGTTTCCCACGAACTTGTCGCGTCTTTTAAAGCCCACGCGCCCATCGGTTTTGCGCTCCTTCCCTTCTTCTCCCTTGTGGGGTTCATTATATCATATTCTTGTGTGGCCCGTACAACGCGGCGTGGGCAAGCCAATCAAAGACGGAATGATTTTGTGTAGATTTTCGGCGGCGGATGCGTTCTTAGGCGTGTGGGGGCGATGGCACAGGGCCGCCGTCCGACACACGCATGCATCACGAACATCCGAAAGGAACACGAACATGAACACGAAACTCAAATTCGCCGCCACCGCCCTGGTCGCCACGCTCACGGGCTTCACCGCCCTTGCCGTACGTCCCGACCGTCCGCCGCGCCGTGCGCCCGCCGAGGGCGCGAAGCGCCACAAGTTCTCCACGACCGTCGAGAAGGAGCGTCCCACGCTCGACGAGGAGACGAAGCGGCTCATCTCGGCGTACCGCCGCGATCCGTCCGAGGCGAACCGCGCCGCGCTGGAGAAGAAGGTGCGCGAAAACTACGACAAGGTCATCGCGCGCAAGAAGGCGAAGCTCGAAGAGCTGAAGAAGACGGCGCGGCACGAGTCCAAGATCAAGGAGATGGAGGAGATCGTCCGCGAGGTCATCGCGGACAAGGAGAACCGCGTCGCCCGCTCAATGCGCCGGTTCACCGACCCGCGCCTCCGTCCCGGCGCACGCGAGGCGACAGACGGCTACCATCCGCTCATCGGTGGCGGCGCGAACGTCTTCATCGCCCACACGGAGGTGACGAACGCCGACTACGCGAAATTCAAGACGGATTGGCCCCTAGTGGACGACCGGCCCGTGGTCGGCGTCTCGTATCGAGACGCGCTCGCCTACTGCGACTGGCTGACGGCGCGCGACGACGGCGCGACCTACCGTCTGCCGACGGAGGAGGAGTGGGAGATCGCGGCGGGGCACATGCCGAAGGACGCCGACTTCAACGCGAGGGGCGAGGACGGTGCGCTGTCGTCCGTCACGGCGCACGAAAAAACGGTCGCCGCGTGCGGCGCGGTCGACATGTGGGGCAACTGCTGGGAGTGGACCTCGACGGAACGGGGCGCGGGACGCCGAGCGGTCAAGGGCGGTGCGTGGTCGACGCCGCGCACGGACTGCCGCACCGAATGCCGCACGTTCGCGCGCAAGGAATCCGCCGGACATCCCGACGTCGGCTTCCGCATCGTGAAGGAGTCAAAGTAATCCGCCCTTTCCCCATTCTCACTTTTTTAAAAAAGTGAGAATGGGTTCGATTCGCTTTCCGCGACAGGCTCACGCGACGATCTTCTTGCCAAGATCAAAAGCTTCCTGCATGAACTTCGTGGACTTTACCGCACCCTGTTCGTAGACTTCCGTCGCAAGGACGCCGCCCGCGATGTGCGCACCGTCGAAGCAGTCCATGTAGCCCTGAATCGCCGCAAGCACATTGTCGAACGAGGCGTTCTCCGCCATCGTCGCGACGACATAGTAGGGCTTGCCCTTCGGCTCGGGCCAGAACTGCACCGAGCGGTCAAGCACCGTCTTCAGCTGCGCGGCGATGGTGAAGTAGTAAACGGGCGTGCCGAACACGACCGCATCCGCCTCGCACAGCGCACGGCAGATGTCGTTCGCATCATCCTTCTGGACGCAGTGGTGCAGCTTCTGGCAGGCGTAACATCCCCTGCAGTAGCCAAGCGTCTTGCCGAGAAGCCGCACGAGCTGCGCTTCGCCTCCGGCGGCCTCCACGCCCTTTGCGACCTGCTCGCACAGCGCATGCGAGTTCGAGTCGGGACGAAGCGACGACGAGATGATCAAAACTTTCTTCTTTGTCATGATAGTTTTCTCCTATTCAATAATAACATACAAATGCGTTTGCCGGGTTGATGTCCTCGTTTTGAGAATCATTACACGCCTCTCTCTCATTTCAGCTCTGGTGCGAGACGGTTGCCGCGAATCGCGAGTTCCATCGCCAAGGCAATTGTGATCGACTTGGCGGCGAAGACCGCCAACAGCAGGAGCCACTGGTATTCGACGGCGGCGACCGGGGAGGCACCGCCGATCATGACGCCCGTCATCATGCCCGGAAGAATCACGAGGCCGGCCGCCGCCATGTTCGCGATGTGCGGCGCCAGCGCCTCGGTCATGCCGCGCCGGAACGACGTGCGCAGCATCGAGAGGAACGTGGTCTTGCCGCAGCCGGAAGCCCCCGTGATGCGCACCCGCTCGCCGACATCGAGCGTCCCGGAGAATCCTTCGAAAATCGTCCGCCCGTCAAATGCGCAACAGAGGTCTTTCCATTCAATCAGCTTTGTCATGGCTATTCTCGGCGGCTAAGGCCTGAAAAACGAAGCGCCGCTCAAATCCCTCTAAAGAGCCCTTCATTCGCCCCAAAACTTCGTCTTTTCGCCACAAGGCGCGGCTCCGCCGCTGACACAAAGGGGGCGCAAAGAAGTAGAGCTTGACGTGAGAGACCCCAATGAATTTTGGAAGAACTTCCAGAGCGGGGCGGCCATGAGGGACTGCACGAAAGCGCCGCGTTCGAGCAAGGTGCGCACCTCATCCGGCGTGTGCAGACTCCACGAAAGGTCTTCGCCCACATCAAGGTGCGGAACGTCCGTCGCCCGGACGCCGCGTGCGACAAAGCAGTGCGTCATGTTGGTGAACGCCGCCGGATTGGCGCTGACCTGCATCAGCTCTTCCCAGACGCCGCCGGAGAAGCCAGTCTCCTCCAGCAGTTCGCGCTGCGCTCCCGCGAGGGGCGAGGCATCCGTCTTCTCGATGACACCCGCCGGGATTTCCCAGCAGACGCGCCCGATGCCATGCCGATACTGGCGCACGAGGACGATGCGTCCGTCTTCCGTCACGGGAATGATGTTCACCCAGTCCGAGTACTCGAAAACGAAGTATTCGGGAATGACAGTCCCATTGGGAAGTTCGACCGCATCCTGACGCACCGTCAGCCACGGCTTCGCGAGAATGCGCCGTGACGCACGTACTTTCCACTTGAGCGAAGATTCATTCATGTATGTACCGTTCCTCCTTATTTTGTTTCACGCAGAGAACGATGGGGAGGCGCCTTCGACACGAACTTGCCCGTATCCAAAAACTCTGCGCACTCTGCGTGCAACATCTCTTGCATCTTTCTCCGTTCAGAACTTGAGCCGACAGCCGACGTACCACAGGATGCCGTCCATCGGATAGCCCGGATAGTATTCGTAGTTGCGGTCAGCTAGGTTCTCCAGCGCAACAAAGACCTCGCCCGCGAGCGACGTGAACGACTCGAGCGGCACGGCGAGGCGCGTGTTGAGCAGCAGCCCCTCCTTGAGTTCCGTCAGGTTCGCGGCGTCGGACGAGGCGCGGACGGAATAGGCGTACATGCGGTCGATGAACTGCCCGTCAATCGTCCACTTGAGATACGGACAGATCGTCCACGTGCCGCCCGCCGTCGCCGTCCAGCGCGGCAGACGCGAGACGGGCGCGGTTTCGGGGTTCGTGTAGGTGAGCCCCGCGAAAAACGCAAGGTCGTCCGTCGGGCTCCAATGCGCCGAAAGCTCGACGCCCGTCGCCCGCATCCCCCCGGCGTTGATGTAGCCGCGTGCCGTCCTGTCGATGCGGTTCTGCACGTCGGTGTGGAAGATGGTCGCAAGCACGTCGAGCGTGTCGTCGACGGCGACTTTCGCGCCGCCCGCGAGGTAGTCCATCACCTCCGCATCCAGCGTGTCGCGCGCATAGTCCGCCGCGACGGCCCGCGTGTAGACGCCCGGATAGTGGACGCCGCGCGAGCCCGTCACAAACAGCTGGGCCTTCTCGTGCCAGTCGAGCGTGAGCGCGGCATCCGGCGCCCACGCGCCGTCGTATTGGCTGTGGAAATAGTAGCGTGTGCCGGCGGACGGCGTGAGCGTCCAGTCGTCCGAAAGGCGGAAGTCGTAGCGCGCGCCCACGTAAGGCGCGACGGTCGTGAGCGCGCCGTCGGCCGAAAACGGGATGCGGCCGTTCCGCAGGTTGCGCGTCTCGGTTTCGCCGTCCTCGTGCGTGAGGTCGAGCCCGCCGCGCAGCCAAAGCCCCTGCCAGACGTTTCCCTCGTAGAAGTTGCGGAAACTGAAGTTGAGCCAGGCCGTGTGCGCGTTGCCGTCCATCGCCCCCATCGGCGTGCGGCAGAGGTTGTCCTGATACCAGTCGATGACGCCGCGCTCAAACGCGACGAGCGAAAAGCCCGTCAGACTCTCGCGGTCGGTGTCGAAGCGCAGCGTATAGAGGTCGGTCGCGAGGTCGAAGCGGTCGGTGCGCGGCGTCGGCTGGCCGACTTCGCCCGGATCCTCGACCCGACTGTCCGTGCGCTGGTAGACGAAGCCGACGTGCTCGTGTTCCGAGAGGTCGATGCCGACACGTCCGAACGCGCTCTTGAGAATGGACGTGTTGTGGTCGCGGTAGCCGTCTGAATACTTGTAGCTCAAACCGCCGTACGCATCGACAGGCCCTTCCTTGAGCCCGGCCGAACCGGCGGAGAGGAAGGTGTTGTAGCCACCGTAGACGAGATCGACCTCGGCCTCGTGTCCGGGCGCGCGGCGGCGGCGCGTCTCGACATCGACGGCGCCGAACGTGCCCGAATAGCGGGCGGGGTGCGGACTCTTCTGGACGGACACCGACTCGGCGAAGTCGATCGGCATGAAATCCATGAGCGGATGCCCCCACATGCCGGACTCGCGCGGCGCGCCGTCCGTGTACATCCGCACCTCGCCGCCGGGCCGGGCCGTGCCGAGACCCCGGATGTAGACGCTGCCGCCCTGCGCGCCGCCGTAGCTGCCGATCGGCGAATAGCGCGAAATCGTCACGCCCGGCACCTGCCGAAGCGCGGTCGGGAGATCCTGCGCGTTGAGGAGCGCCAGCTGCTTACGGGCGACGAGGACGCGCTCGGCGCCGTCCTTCGACACGCTCTCCGTCTGCGTGACGGGGCTCGCGGTCACGACGACGGACGGCAAGACGGCGACGTGGTTCGTCTCGTCCGCGAAAGCCGCAAGCGCCACGCCGAGAGCGAGAATCCACGCGCCAAGGATGCCACAGCCGTTCAACGCGTGTTTCACAGCCGGTAGTCCTGCATGAAGACGCCGAACTTGCGCTGACGCTCGGCCAGCTCGTCGCCGACGGGCGGCTCGGCGGCACGGTCGGCCGCGCGCAGCTCGTCCGTCGCGGCCTTGAAGTCGAACGCGGCCTCGTCGTCCTCAATCGGCGGCAGCCCGCGTCGGCGCAGCTCCTCGTTAACGACCAGCCGCTGGTCGCGCGTGACCTTGAAGCCCAAGACCTGTTCGCGCGTGAGGCCCTGGCTCGCGAGCAGGCGGTCGGTCTCGGCAATCCTGAGCCGCGCCTGCTCGACCAAGGCGTTCGAGTCGGCAATCGTCTTGCGGATGCCGGCCAAATACTCCTTTACGTCCTGTTCGTTCACGTCGTACCTCCGATGAGCAGCCTGACGGGCGCCAGGATGTCGCTTTCCTTCGTGTACATGAGCCGGTCGATGACGAACGGCAGGTAGATGACGAGCATCGCGACGCCCAGCGCGCTCTTCACCGGCATCGACAGGAAGAAGACGTTCAGCTGCGGCGCCGTGCGGTTGACGAAGCCGAGGCCGATCGTCGCGAGAAACATCAGGATCACGACCGGCGCGCTGATGACCACGGTCGTCTTCAGCATGCCGTCAAGCGCCCCCAGCACCTTCTCCGGCGCATGCGGATGGAACGTCACCCAGTCGCCGAAGACCGGCCAGAGCGTGTAGCTCGCGTAAAGCGCGCCCAACAGCAGCAGGACGGCCCCCGAAACGAAGAAAACGGTCGTGACGACCTGCGTGAAGAAGATGCCCGTCGTCGAGACCTGCGCCCCCGACAGCGGCGAATAGACTTCGCCCATCGTCGCGCCGCGCTGGTTGTCGATCAGGTTGCCGACGTTCTCCGCCACCCAGAACGGAATCGCCGAGAAGAAGCCAATCAGGAAGCCAATCAGCGCCTCCTTCACCGCGAGGAGCGCGAGCAGCGCCCACGAGACGCCCACCGCCGGCATCGTCCGCTGGACGACGGGCACGACGAGAAACGCGAAGGAGAGGATGACGAGCCGCCGCGCGAGGCCGGAGATCATCCCCTCGCTGAAGGCCGGGCAGATGAGCAGGGCCGCGCCGATCCGCGTCGCCGACAGCGCAAAGGCCGTGATCCAGCACCCGAACTCGCCGTAGCCGCTCAACGCGCCGAACCGGAATCAGAGGTTGTTCACGTTGCCCGTCATCACCGTGTAGAGGGACTTCAGGACGTTGGAGACGAGCGAGTAGGTGTCATCGCGCTTGGAGGTCAGCGACTGGATGTCGATGAGCTTCTCCTGACTGATCGTGTTGAGCGAATCCATCTGCTCCTCGGTCTTCTGCATGATCTCGTCGACCTCATCGGGCGTCCAGATCGTCTGGGACGTGCTCATCCCGATGTCCGAGAGGAACTGCGCCCGCTTCGTGGCGTCGCCGAACGCGGCGTAGAGGTCCGGGTAGGCGGCCGCGTTCGCGTTGATGACCGCCAGCGTCAGCATCGCGTTCGGGTTGTCCTTCTGCCAGTTCGCGAGATCCGCCTCGACCCGCGAGTAGCGGTCGAGCCGGTCGGTCGTCTCCGCCATCTCCTCCATCTCGACGAGGATCTTGCTTTCGAGTTCGGTCGCGCGGCTCAGGCAGACGGCCATCACGAGCTGGCCGACCGACATCGGACGCAGCGAGCCGTCCGCGTTCGTGACGCCTTCGAGCGTGTAGACGTTCGCGGCGAGAAGAGCCCCCGTCTCGGGGCTCTTCATGGAGAGGCTGATCGGCTTGGTGTCGAAGAAAGTCGTGGCCATGTCAAATTCTCCCTGCAAAAATCAGAAGTTGCCGGCGACGGCGTTCATCGTCGTGCCGAGTTTCTTGACGGTCGAGGCGGAGGCGTTGTAGGTCGCGTCGCGCCGCGAGAGGAGCGACTGCAGCGCAATCATCTGCTCCTGGTTGCTCGTCGAGGCCGCGCTCATCGCGTCCGTGAGCTGGCGGTAGAGGCGCGTGCGCTGGTCGGCCGTCGTCAGCTTCGTCGGCACGGCGTCGTAGCCGAGGCCGACCTCGATTGCGAGAAAGTCGCGGTACGTCGTCACCGTCGGCACTTTCGTCGGCACGTAGGACGAGCGCGACAGGTTCAGCGTCGCGTTCAGGGAGCTGCGGCCCAGGATGCTCTCGCCGACCTCGGCCAGAATCTCCAGCCAGGCCGCCGAGGCGTTGATCTCGTTCATCTTCAGGACGCTCTGGCTCTCGATGATCGAGGCCCGCCGGATGCAGACGGCCATCATCAGCTGGCCGAGCGTCAGCCCCTCGGCGCCGTGGAAGGCGTAGAGGTCAATCTCGTTCGCGCCCTCGGGCGCATAGGCGTTGACGCCGATCTTCTCGACTTGGATGGCGGACATGGCCGTTACATGTTCTTGATGGTGTTGGCGCGCGTGTCGCCGACCGCCTGCATGAGCGAGGTCGCCGTCGAATACGACTCGTCGCGCTTGTCGACGAGGGACTGCAGGCGCGTCATGTCCTTCGAGCTCGCGTTGTTCAGCGAGTCGAGCTCGGTCTTGAGCATCTGCTGGTAGTATTCGGCGGTGGACTTGTTCATGGTCAGCGTGCTGCCGACCACCATGCCGCCGGTGTAGCCGACCAAGCCGAGCCCGGCCTTCGCCTCGGCCGTCAGCGTGAGGGTCGACGTCTTGTTGCCGGTGTCGTCCGCGTCGGTGAACTTGGCCTGGATGTCGGCGACGATGGCGAGCGCGGCGCCGAGGCTGTCGAGCTTGCGGTTACGCGTCGACATGCGCGTCGACATCGGCTCGATCTCCTTCTCGACCGTCGCCGCGCGCTGCTCCGAAACCTTGATCAGGAGATCCTGAAAGTCGACGCGCTGGCCGCCCAGCTCGTAGTCCACGACCTGAACGCCCCACGCCTTGAGGTTATCGCTGTTCACTTCGATTTTCGCAATCGCCATCTTCTTTCCTCCGAACGCTTGAATTATACCATATATTTCATTCGGACGAGCGCGACAAAGGTTACGGCGTGCGGCTGTCAGGCAAGGAGCGCGTAGCCGATGCCGCGCGAACTGGTCAGGAGCGCAGCCGCCGGGCCGAGCTTCTTGCGGAGGTTCGAGACGTGCACGTAGAGCAACATGTCCTCGCAGGCGAACCCCTCGCCGCGCAAGCGCGCAATCAGCTCATCCGTCGAGAACGTGCGTCCGCGATTCGCCGCGAGAATCCGCAGGATGTCGCCCTCCGTCTTCGTGAGCCGTGCGGATGGTCTCGGCTTGCCTGAACAGAACACGTCAAGGCTCGACGGATCGACTTCGACGCGACCGAGGCAGATCCGCGCGTTCACCGCCTCGGCGGCAGACGCAACGGCGGCGGACGCGGCGCTCCCACGACGCGCGGCGGCACGCACCTTGGCCATGAGCAAGTCGGGGTTCGCCGCCTTTTCGACGTAGTCGTCGGCCCCGACGCCATAGGCGCGCAGCTGCGTCGTTTCGGACGGCACGCCCGTCAGGAAGAGAATCGGCACGCAGGCATCCAGCGCGCGGATTTCCTCGCAGGCCTGCAGGCCGTTCTTCTTCGGCATCATGACATCGAGGATCACGAGATCGGGACGCTTCGCACGAAAGGCCGCGACGCCCTCGTCGCCGTTCTTCGCCTCGCGCACGGCAAAGCCCTCCGTCTCGAACAGCGTACGGAAGGCCCGGCGCACGACGCGCTCGTCCTCGACAAGAAGAATCTCCTGCTTCATGTGCAAGATTATAGCATAAAAAAGAGGAGGCGCGGGAATCCGCACCTCCTTTTTCGCACAGACGCGAAGCGTGGCCTTACTTGACCTCGACTTCGGCGCCGGCCTTCTTGAGCTGCTCGGCGATCTTCTCGGCCTCGTCCTTCGCGATGGCTTCCTTGACCTTCTTCGGCGCGCCGTCGACCATGTCCTTGGCGTCCTTGAGACCGAGGCCTGTAATCGCGCGGATCTCCTTGATGACCGCGATCTTGTTCGCACCGGCGGCCTTGAGGATCACGTCGAACTCGGTCTTCTCTTCGGCGGCGGCAGCACCCGCGCCCGGCGCGGCGACCGCGACAGCGGCGGCGGCGGACACGCCCCACGCCTCTTCGAGGGCCTTCACGAGGTCATTGATTTCGAGAACCGTCTTGCCCGACAGCTCCTTGATGATTTCTTCGTTCGTCATTTTCTTTGTTTCCTTTTTAGTTCAACCCTCGGCGTGTTTCAGCCGAAGGAAATTTTTTTCGTTTCATGCGGCTAGAAGTTCTAGTTGCGCGAGGCATTCTAGAACTTCTAGCACGTCTCGCCCTTACGCAGCCGGAGCCTCGGCCGCAGGGGCCGCCGCTTCGGGCGCGTCGCCGCCCTTCTTCGCCTTCTCGGAGAGGACGCGCGCCAGGCGCGTCGCCGGCTCCTTGAGGAGCATGAGGAGCATCGCGCGGAGCTCGTTCTTTCCGGGAATCTTCGAGAGGGCCTCGACCATCGCCGCGTCCACGATCTTGTTGTCGTAGTCCGCACCCTTGACGGACGCCTTGCCGGCGGAGTCCTTCACGAACTCCATGATGGCCTTCGCGACCGCCGTCGGCTCGCCGTGACCCGTGACGACTGCGGAGTTGCCCGTGAACATCGCGTTCACCTCTTCGCTCCAGCCCTTTTCCTTGGCGACCTTCGCGAGGTAGGTGTTCTTGACGACGAGGAGGTGGCTGTCGAGCGCGCGGAGCGCCTTGCGGAGCTTCGCGAACTGCGCGACCGTCACGCCGCCGTGGTTGATGATGAAGCAGTAGTCCGAATCCTTGACGCGCGCAACGACTTCGTCGAGGATGGCAACCTTCTCAATACGCACTTTGTGCTGATGCATGTTCAGTTACCTCCTGATCATTCGGCATCCATCGCGGCGATCACAGGCACGCCGACGCCCATCGTGGAGGCGATCGTCATCGACTTGATGAAGACGCCCTTCACCGCCGCCGGCTTCGCGGCGTTGACCGCAGCGACGATGGCCTTGACGTTCTGGACGAGCTTGTCGGCCTCGAACGAGCGCTTGCCCGCGACGACGGCCAAGTTGCCCGTCTTGTCCATGCGGAAGTCGACCTTGCCGCCCTTCGCCTCCTTGACGGCGGTGGCGGTGTCGTCCGTGACCGTGCCGGTCTTCGGGTTCGGCATGAGGCCGCGCGGGCCGAGGATACGCGCGCACTTGCGCACTTCCTTCATCGCCTCGACGGTCGCGATCGCGACGTCGAAATCGCACCAGCCTTCCTTCGTGACCTTCTCGATCAGGTCGGCGAGGCCGACGAAATCGGCGCCCGCCGCCTTGGCGGCTTCCGCCGCGTCGCCGCCCGCAAAGACGGCGACCTTGACGGTCTTGCCCGAGCCGTTCGGAAGCTTGACCGTGCCGCGCACGGCCGTGTCGCCCTTCGTGAGCTCCTTGCCGAGGTGGAAATAGACGTCGACGGTCTCGTCGAACTTCGCGCCGGCGTTGTCCTTGACGAACTTCACCGCATCTTCAAGCTTGACGGCCTTCTTGGGGGCCTTCTTCAGCGCGTTGAAATACTTCTTGCCGTGCTTGCTCATTCGACCACCTCGATTCCCATGTTGCGCGCCGTGCCCGCAATCATCTTGACCGCCTGTTCGGGGTCATCGGTGTTGAGGTCGGCCTTCTTCATCTCGACGATCTTGAGGAGCTGGGCATTCGTGACCTTGCCGACCTTGTTCTTGTTGGGAACGCCGCTGCCCTTGGCGAGGCCCGCTTCCTTCTTCAGGAGGACAGACGCCGGCGGCGACTTGAACTGCAGCGAGAAGCTGCGGTCCTGATAGACCGTGATGATCACGGGGATGACGAGCCCGGAATCCTTCGCGGTCTTCGCGTTGAACTCCTTGCAGAACTGCATGATGTTGACACCAGCAGAACCGAGGGCCGGGCCCACGGGCGGCGCGGGATTCGCGGCGCCGGCGGGAATCTGGAGCTTGACGACTCCAGTGACTTTCTTAGCCATTTGCCTTTTCCTTCATTTCGTGCGGCTCCTCCCGGGGATCCTGCCCGGTCAAGCGGACCGCAAAACCTGCCGTTTACTGGAGGGGCTCGAACGTCTCCTCGAGGGCGACCTTCTCGACCTGCCAGTATTCGACGTCGACAGGGACCTTGCGGCCGAAGACTTGCACTTCGACCTTGAGCTTGCCCTTGTCGGGATCCACCATGCTGATCGGCCCCGTCAAACCCATGAACGCGCCGTCAGTGATCTTCACCGTCTCGTCGACGGCAAAATTGACCTTCGGACGCTCCGCCACCGGACTCGCCGAGGGCTTGTCCAGCAGAATCGCGTCGATTTCGCTCTGCTTGAGCGGCTGCGGACGATCCCCGCCGACGAACCCGATCACACCGGGGGTCTCGCGCAGGAACTGCCACGTCCGCTCGTAAATCGCCTTCTTTCCGTTTTCGTCGATGCCCTTCGCCTCATCGTAGAGCGCGAGTTCGCACAGCACGTAACCCGGAAAGAACTTCTTGGTTATCGTGCGCTTCTTGCCGTCCTTCTTCTCCGTCACGCGCTCCGTCGGAATCACGCAACGCCCGACGTAGTCTTCCATCCGCTCGAGCTTGACGCGCGCATCAATCGACCGCTGGGCCTTGTTCTCCTGTCCAGTAAGAGTATGAAGAACGAACCACTGCTTGTTCATCGACTTTTTCCTTCTTCCCTTTTCCCTCTTACTTCAAAAGGCATCAGGCGCCCGCGTGGACGATCTTGATGAAACCTTCAATCAGCTTGTCGCAGACCAGCGTCGTCGCGGCGAGAATGAAAATGAACGAGATGACGACCAGCGTCGACTCCCAGAGTTCGCGCTTGCCCGGCCAGGTCACGCGCTTCGCTTCGGCGCCGACGCCCGTCAGGTATTCCTTCGTCTTGGTGATGATGTTCATCTGTCTTCCTCGTCTGTTGGCAGGGTAGGAGGGAATCGAACCCCCATAGGCGGTTTTGGAGACCGCTGCACTGCCATTGTGCTACTACCCTAAAAAGGTGAGACTTACTTCGTCTCTTTGTGGGTCGTGCGCTTGCGGCAGTGCGGGCAGAACTTCACCTTCTCCAGACGCTCGGTCATCGTCTTCTTGTTCCGAGTCGTCGTGTAGTTACGCCGCTTGCATTCGCCGCAGGCCAAAATCGCGAGATCACGCATTGTACTGTCCTTTGTCCCTTGTGAGTCTCTGAGCCCGCCCGCCGCCCCGACCGACCACAGGCGGCCGAAGTGCGGGCAGGCATCTCACAGAAGACTTTCTTGTCTTTACTTGATGATCGCCGAGACCGTGCCGGCGCCGACCGTGCGGCCGCCTTCACGAATCGCGAAGCGCATCTTCTCTTCGAGCGCGACCGGGGCGATGAGCTTGACCGTGATCTCCACGTTGTCGCCCGGCATGACCATCTCGACGCCGTCGGGGAGCTGGATGTCGCCCGTCACGTCCGTCGTGCGAATATAGAACTGCGGACGATAGCCCTTCATGAACGCCGTGTGGCGGCCGCCCTCTTCCTTCGTGAGGACGTAGACCTGGCCCTTGAACTCGGTGTGCGGGGTGATGGAACCCGGCTTCGCGAGAACCTGACCACGGCAGACGTCTTCCTTCTTCGTGCCGCGGAGAAGCGTGCCGATGTTGTCGCCGGCCTGACCCTGGTCAAGGAGCTTGCGGAACATCTCGACGCCCGTGACGGCCGTCTTCTGCGTCGGCTTGAGACCGACGATCTCGACTTCCTCGCCGACCTTGATGCAGCCGCGCTCGACGCGGCCCGTGACGACCGTGCCGCGGCCTTCGATCGAGAAGATGTCTTCGATCGGCATGAGGAACGGCTTGTCAAGCTCGCGAACCGGCTCGGGGATGTAGGTGTCGAGCGCGTCCATGAGCTCGTCGATGCACTTGCACGCCGGATCGTCCTTCGACGTCGCCTGCGTGGCCGGATAGGCCGCGCCGCGAATCACCGGGGCGTTGTCGCCATCGTAGTCGTACTTGGAAAGGAGCTCGCGGACTTCCATCTCGACGAGGTCGAGCATCTCGGGATCGTCGACGAGGTCGCACTTGTTGAGGAAGACGACAATCTTCGGCACGCCGACCTGACGGGCGAGCAGCACGTGCTCACGGGTCTGCGGCATCGGGCCATCGACGGCAGAGACGACGAGAATCGCGCCATCCATCTGCGCCGCGCCGGTAATCATGTTCTTCACGTAGTCGGCGTGGCCGGGGCAGTCGACGTGCGCATAGTGACGCTTCTCGGTCGAGTACTCGACGTGCGAGGAGGCAATCGTCAGAATCTTGGTGGCGTCACGACGGCCGGCGGACTCGGAAGCCTTCGCGACCTGGTCGTACTTGATCTCTTCGCAGAGGCCCTTGAGGGACTGGACGTGCGTAATGGCGGCCGTCAGCGTGGTCTTGCCGTGGTCGACGTGGCCGATGGTGCCGACGTTCACGTGCGGCTTTCCGCCGCGATCGAATGTTTCCTTAGCCATTGCTAATTACTCCTGTGAGTTGTTCTTTTTTGCTTGTCCTTCGCCCCGAGTGGAGCCACCTAGCGGAATCGGACCGCCGACCTCTTCCTTACCAAGGAAGTGCTCTACCTACTGAGCTAAAGTGGCCTCTTTCGGGACGAAAACTCGCATAGTATACCATAAAGGCGGAGACGAACGCAAGGGGGGTATCGCCGAGAAAGTAATGGGTCACTGAACAGCGGGGTATAGAAACTCCGACAGCTGTCAAAGGTGCTCCGCTACCGCTGCGCCTGACGC
>CAKURH010000090.1 GCA_934675625.1 uncultured Kiritimatiellota bacterium | reverse complement strand
TGGCAGACTAAATGCACACCGCAGAGCTACTGTGCATTTAACCTGCCCATAGTTGCATTTAGTCTGTCCGGCGACCCCTCACGTCAAGTTGTAGGCGTCGAGGTCGAGGGCGATGCGCAGCGCGGCAGGCGCGGGGCGCGCGGCGGAAAGCCAGCGCCAGGCCCGGACGATCGCCGAGGCCGACGCGGCGCGCACCATCACCTGCCAGCGGTACCAGCCCTCGGCCTTCTCCAGCGCGCTCGGCATCGCGTCCGTCACCGTCAGCCCCGCGCACTTCGCGAGCGACGCGGCGTACATCGTCGCCCAGTCGCCGACGAGCTTCAGGTCCTTCGACTTGAAGTTGACCATCGCGAGGTGGCAGTACGGAGGAAAGAACCCCTCTTCGCGCGCCTTCAGCTCGTCCGCCGCGAACGCGGCGAAGTCGCCGCGCACGACCGCCCGCAAGACGGGGCTCTCGATCTCGTGGCTCTGGATGAAGACCTCGCCCGGCAGCTCCGCCCGTCCCGCGCGGCCCGCGACCTGCGCGAACAGCTGGAAGCTCCGCTCGACCGCCCGGAAGTCCGGCATGTTGATGGAACTGTCCGCATTGAGGACGCCGACGAGCGTGACGTTCGGGAAGTCGAGGCCCTTCGCGATCATTTGCGTGCCGAGCAGGATGTCGGCCTCCTGTCGGCGAAAGGCGTCGAGGATGTCGTCGTGCGTGTGCTTGCGCGATGTCGAGTCGGCGTCCATGCGCAGAACCTTCGCGCGCGCAAAGCACTTCTTCAGGGCGGCCTCCGCCCGCTGCGTGCCGATGCCGCGATACTCGAGCGCGGGCGCATGGCAGGTCGGACACGTCGCCGGACGCGCGACCCAGCCGCCGCAGACGTGACAACGCAGACAGTTGTCCGCCTGGTGGTACGTGTACGGGAGGCCGCAGTCGGGGCACTCGATGACGTGTCCGCACGCTTCGCAGACGACCTGCCGCGAGTAGCCGCGCCGATTGAGGAAGAGAATCGTCTGCTCGTGCCGGTCGAGGCGCAGCCGAATCGCGTCCAGAAGCTCCGGCGAGAAGATCGAGCCGTCGCGCATCTCGACGAGGCGGACGGTCGGGAGCGTCCCCGCGCCCGCGCGGCACTTCATCGTCGCGAGGCGGTACTTGCCGCGCGCCACGTTGAGCCAGCTTTCGAGCGACGGCGTCGCGCTGCCGAGGACGACGCGCGCGCCCTCGATCGCGCCGCGCAGCACCGCGACGTCCCGCGCATGGTAGCGCGGCGTCTCGTCCTGCTTGTAGGAGGTCTCGTGCTCCTCGTCCACGACGATCAGCCCCAAGTTCCTGACGGGCGCCCAGACGGCGCTGCGCGGCCCGACGACGACGCGCGCCGCGCCCGCGCGGATGCGATGCCACTCGTCGTAGCGTTCGCCGTCCGAGAGCGCCGAGTGCAGGACGGCCACGCGGTCGCCGAAGCGCGAGGCGAAGCGCTGGACGGTCTGCGGCGTCAGCGAGATCTCCGGCACCATGACGATTGCGCCGCGCCCCGCGTCAAGCTCGCGCGCAATCGCCTGAAGGTAGACTTCGGTCTTGCCGCTGCCCGTCACGCCAAAGAGAAGAACGGGCGATAAGAGGCTTGCGGGGGGGTGCGCCGTCAACCCCCCGGCGGCCGAAGCCGCCGACTCGATCAAATCCAAGGCGATCTGCTGCTCGGCGTTGAGCGGCCACGGCTTCGACGGCAGAATGCGGCGGTTGCCGAGGGGGCTGCGCCGCTTCGCGCGCACGGCAACCGTGACGAGGCCGAGCGCCCCCAGCTGCTTCAGCGAGGCGGGCGTCGTCTTCAGCTCGCGGCAGAGCGGCGTCAGCCACCCGCCGCCGAGACGCACAAGGTTGTCGTAAAGCCAGCGCTGACGGGGGGTGAGGGCGTTGGCCGGTTCAACCTCTTTGACCTCGACGAACAGCTGCTCGCGCGGCCGCGCGTTCTTCTTCAGCACCGCCGCCGGGAGCGCCGCCTTCAGCACCGACTCCAGCGGCGCGGCCGTGTAGGCCGCGACCCGCCTCACAAGCGCCAGCAGCTTCGGCGAGAAGAACGGCGTCTCGTCGACAATCGCCGTAACCGGCTTCAGTCGATAGGCTTTTTGACTTGAGAGGCGCGAGGGTCTTGCGGGGGGCTGCGCCGTCAGCCCCCCGCCCGCCGAAGCGGGCGCAACCTCGACCGCGAAGCCGCGCGCCGCGCGATGGCCGAACGGAACGGAAAGAAGCTGGCCGACGGCCAGCTTCTCTTGGAGCGCTTCGGGCACTTCGTAGGTGAAGAGCCGATCGAGCGCGAGGTCAATCGCGACCTTGACGAGCATCAGAGCTGCAGAATCGTCAGCTGGTTCTCAAGCGCGCTGTTGTCGAAGCTCTGCTTGTTGAAGATCACGTTGAGACGCGAATACTTCGCCTTGATGACCTGCGCCGCACCGCCCTTGCGGATGAGGATCCACGCCTTGTTGCCGAACGGCGTCGACGTGTACTGGCCACCGCTCTTGCCGCACTCGATCTTCGTCGCCGTCGTGCCGTCATAGCTCTTGAGGTTCGACTGCAGGGCATCCGCATCGACGTTGCGCGAGACCAGCGCCGGCACGACGTCCGCGACCTCGCTCTGGAGGTTCTGCGTCACGCGCCACGCGACGTTCGCGGGCTGAAGCGTGTTGCCGCTCATGCCGGGAACGCCGCCGCCCGACAGCGTGCTGATGTCGACATCCACATACGGCTGACGGCTGTCGGCCGACGTGTCGAGGTCGAAGAGCGCCTTGAAGAAGTCCGTCGAGCTGGAGGCGTTGATGACGTCCTTGTCTTCCGTGTCGACGCCCTCGGTCGCCGTCTGCGGCCACACGGCCTGAAGCCCCGCGCCCTCGCGCTCGGTGTTGCACTGCGTAATCGCCACAAACAAGTTGCGGCCACGCATGGACATGGCGGACGTGTTCGCCGACAGCATGGCGGACGAGATGGCCGGGAACAGCGCACCCATCAGAATGCCGAGAATGCCGATGACGACGAGAAGCTCGACGAGCGTAAAACCGTTGGACTGCTTTTTCATGTTCATTGAACCTTTTTTAGTTTTGTTTTGGTGTTTGTATTATCTCACAAATTTCACTTTCGTTCAAGTGCCCTCTTCAAATAGGGCAGGTAGGCGACCGTGTAGGTGTAGAGGCTCCAAAGCGTCAGCGCGACGAGGCCCGCCTCGACGGCGTAGCACGTCGCGAGCCACGGGCCCTCCCACGACGTCGGCGCGAGCCGGTGGAAGCAGAGGTAGACGTAGATCCAGCCCGCGCCGGGGAACGACAGCGCCGTCCGCACCTTGCCGAGCCACATCGCCGCGACGTCCGCCCCGTAGAGCGCGCCGACCGATCGCATGAACGTGACCCACGTGTCGCGCAGCATGTAGAGGACGGTAAAGCCCAGCATCACGAGCGCGTGCGCCTCGCTCCCGCCCTGGTGCAGGACCTGCCAGGAGAGGACGGGGAACGCCACAAGGTAGAAGATCTTGTCCATCAGCGGGTCGGCCATCTTGCCGAGCGTCGAGACGACGTGCCAGCGCCGCGCGAGCGCGCCGTCCCACAAGTCGGTGAGCCCCGAGAGAAGCATCGCGAGGCAGGCCCCGGCCGCGAGCGCGAGACCCGCGCCCCCCATCGGCTCGGCCAGCAGCTCCTGCACGACCGCGAGCGCCGCCCACGCGAAGATGAGCGGCACGCGCGCAAACGTCAGCGCGTTGACGAAGCGGGATTTTGCGCGGCGCGTCACGATGCGCTCAGCCCCTCCGCGATGACCTCCTGCATGACGCCGAGCGTCTCCTGCAGCTGGACAAGCCGCGCCTTCAGGGCCTCGGCCTTCGCCTCCGCCTTCTGGTAGTTGCGCCGCGTCGCGAACAGCTGCTTCAGGATCTCGCCCGGATCGAGGTCGAGGTCGGTCAGCTCCATGCCGTCGGGAATCGGCACGAGCACCGGCTCGCCGCATTCCGAACAGTTGATCTGGAGCCCCGCGCCGCGATAGTCGATCACGAGGTTCTTCCCGCAGTGCGGACAGTCGAAGACGATGTCCGTATCACGGATTTCCGCCTCGTCCCCATTCTCGCGCACCGGCACGTCAGTTTCGTTGTATTCAGGTTCGGTCATGATCTCCCCTTCCTATTTTTGTCCGCATTATACCAAAAATCGCAACGGGCGACAAACCGCCCACCGACGCGCCCGACAATGAACCAACCCCTTACACGGCTCGTACGCCCGCTGTCACGAGGGCCTTGCGCGTGGCGGTCGTAAGCGGAACTTCGCGCGGATCGCGGAACGCCACGTCGCTCCGAAGCGTCCTCAGCGTCCGCTGCTCAAGCCGGAAATGCGAGAAGACCTGCGTGAGGTCGCCGGCGGACTCGACGACCGGCAGTTCCCACAGGCCCTTTAGCAGACCGCCCGCGCGATTCTGCACGAGAAGGACGCGCCCCTCGGCATCCGTCACGAGAATGGCCGTCATCCGCCGCACGGGCAGTTCCTTCTTGGCCGCCTTCACGGGGAACGCCGCCTGCATGCCGTGCCGCGCCGCGCCGCAGACCGCCGCGAGCGGACAGTCCGCACAGGCCGGATTTGTCGGCGTGCAGACGAGCGCGCCCAGTTCCATCATCGCCTGGTTGAAGTCGCCGGGCACGGCCGCACGGTCAATCTCGGACTGCAGCCGCGCCGCCAGCTTCTGCCGCGCGGGCAGCTTCTTGAAGTCGTCCGCAAGTTCCCACACACGCGCGAAGACACGCGCGACGTTGCCGTCCACGACCGGCACGCGTTCGCCGAGCAGGACGCTCGCGAGCGCCGCCGCCGTGTAGGGGCCGACGCCCGGCACCTTCGCCCACGCCGCCGCACTGTCCGGCCAGACGGCGCGGCCAGACGCCGCAAACGCCTTCGCGGCCTTCAAGAGGTTTCGCGCACGGGCGTAGTAGCCCAGCCCCTCCCACGCCTTCAGCACGTCGCTCTCGTCCGCCGCCGCCAACGCCTCGACCGTCGGGAACTTCGCGAGGAACCGCTCGTAATAGGGCAAGACCGAGGCGTAGGTCGTCTGCTGCATCATGATCTCCGACAGCCAGCAGACATACGGCGTCGGGCTCTTCCGCCACGGCATCGGACGCTTCACCGCCGCAAACCACGTTTCCAGGGTCTTGGCAATCTCCATTCGCTTTTTCATTTTCGTCAGATCCTCGGCACGGCAGCCAACAGCCGTTTCGTGTAGTCGCTCGTCGGCTGCGCGAAAACCGATTCCGTCTCGCCGACATCGACGAAGCGCCCGCGCGCCATCACGCAAATCCGGTCGCAGACGTTCTTCACGACCGCGAGATCATGGGCGATCAGGAGAATCGTCAGTCCCGTCTCGCGACGCAGGTCCCGCAGCAGGTTCAGGACGCGCGCCTGCACGGAGACGTCAAGCGCCGAGACCGGCTCGTCCGCGACAAGGATGTCAGGCCGCGTCGCAAGCGCGCGGGCAATCGAGACGCGCTGGCACTGCCCGCCCGACATTTCGCGCGGATACTGATCCAAGACGGCCTCCGAGAGCCCGACCTGCCCCAAAAGGCGGAGGATCGTGCCGTCTGCGCCTTTCGACGATTCGCCGAGTCGGCGAGTCGACAATTCGACGATCTCCCTCAGCGTCTGCCGCACCGTCAGGCGCGGATTCAGCGACCCGACGGCATCCTGGAAGATCATCTGAAGGGAAACGCCCGTGCCCAACCGAATCGCGCCCGACGAGGGCCTTTCCAACCCGACGAGCGTCTTGGCGATCGTCGACTTGCCCGACCCCGACTCGCCGACGATGCCGAGGATTTCGCCTTTCGCAAGCGCGAACGAAACGCCCTTCACGGCCTCGTAGGAGCCGTAGCGGACATGCAGGTCTGTGACGTCAAGAAGATTCATCGCACCTGATCTTTTTCATCAGCCGACGACCAGCTCTTCGGTCGGGAAGCGGACGCGGCGGTTCGACTCGCGGTCGCCGATCATCATGACGACGGTCAGCGCGCCGAGGCGGCCAAAGAACATCGCGCACATGATGACGACACGCCCCGTCGGCGAGAGCCGCGCCGTCGTGTCGCCCAGCGAGAGGCCCGTCGTCGTGACCGCCGAGATCACCTCGAAGAAAAGCGCCTCGCCGCTCAGGCCGCGCCCCGCCTCCGTGAACGACAGCACGCCATTGACGAGCCAGATGAACGCGAGCATCACGCTCACGATGACGATGGACTCGCGGACGACGTCGTTCGGCACCGTCCGTCGCGAAATGACCGTCTCGTCCTCGCCCCGGCACATCGCGCGCAGCGTGTAGACGAGGACGGCAAGCGTCGTCACCTTGATACCGCCCGAAGAAGAGCCGGGGCCACCGCCGATGAACATGAGCGCCTCGCAGACGTTGACCGTCAGTGTCCGCAGGCTCTCAACTGGCACAACCGTGAACCCGCACGTGCGCGGCGTCACGGCCTGGTAGAACGCGACAGACAGCTTCTGGAGCGGCGCAAAGTCCTTCAGCGCGCCGTTCCATTCGAGCGCGAGAAACGCGAGAAACGCGAGCGCGAGCAGGTAGAGCGTGAACCGCAGGACGACCGCGCTGTGGAGCGAGAGGCGTCCGCGCCCGCCCGACGTGCGCCGCCGGAAGCGATATGTGCAGAGGTTGTAGAGGACGAGGAACCCGATGCCGCCCAGGATCGACTCGACCGCAAGGACGGCCAGCACATACGGGTCGGCGGCGAACGGCGCAAGCGAACCGGGGAGAATGCCGAACCCTGCGTTGCAGAAGCTCATCACCACGTAGAACACCGACAGGAACCAGTCGTGCAGCCGCAGATAAAGCAGCCCCGCGCCCACGCCCTCCAGAACGAGCATCGACCCGACGACCCAGAGGATCAGGCCCTTCAGGCCATGGATCCCGGCGACGCCATAGGCGTTCATGAGCGAGAACTCGCGGCTCAGCGACAGGCGGCGGCCAATCGCGACGAGCAGAAACGTGCCGCACGTCATGAGGCCGAGGCACCCGATCTCCACCAGCGTCAGCACGACGACCTGCCCCGTGCGCGAAAACTCGCGCGCGATGTCCACGACCGTCAGGCCCGTCACGCAAACCGCCGAACACGCCGTGAAGAGCGCGGACGAGAACGCGCCCCACTGCCCGTCCGCCCGCGCCCAAGGCGTAGAAAGCGCACTCGCGCCGACGAGAATCAGCGCGAGGAAGCCGACGGCGATGGACGAGCGTTTCGTCATGCGGACTTCTTGCGGAAGCCGCCGCGCTCCTTCAGCCACACGGCCCAGATCGAGAGCTCGTAGAGGAGGCAGAGCGGCACCGCCATGAGAATCTGGCTCATCGGGTCGGGCGGCGTCAGGAACATCGCCAGCACGAACGCGATGACGATCGCCGCGCGCCGCTTCTCGCGCAGCCCCTTCGACGTCACCATGCCGAAGCAGCCGAGGACGAAGATGATGAGCGGCATCTGGAAGACGAGGCCGAACGCGACGATCAGCTTCAGGACGACCGGCACGTACGTGTCAATCGTGATGATCTGCTGGGGAATGCCCATCCAGTCGCCGATCTGCCGGAACGCGACGACCACCAGCGGCACGGTCTTCATGTAGGCGAGGACGCCGCCCACGAGAAAGAGGGCCGTGCCCGCCGTGATGCCCGAAAGGATCACGAACTTCTCGCGGTTCGTCAGCGCGGGAAAGACGAAACGCAGCACGGCGAACGACATGAGCGGGAACGCCAGCACCGTGCCGCCCCAGACCGTGATCGAAAGCCACACGTCAAAGGGAGCCGTCATGCCGACGACCTGCAGAAGCCCCTGGAACTCCGCCGCCGGCGACTTGAGGAGCGTCAGGATCTGGTTCGCGAAGACGCCTGCGATGACCATGCCGAGCGCCCAGGAAATGCCCGCGAACACGATCATGTCGCGGAGCGCGAGCAGGTGCACCATGAGCGGCTGCGGCGGATCGTTCCGCGCGTCCGGATTCTCAAGAAGCTTGATGGCCATCGTCGGAAACCTTCGTCTCGGCCGAAGCCGTCGCCGCATCGGAAGCCGAACTTGTCGGCGTCTCGTCGACCGGCTGCGTCGCCTCCTCGACTTCGCGCTCGGCGGCGCGCGCCGCTTCCTCGACTTCCTGCTCGACCTTCGCGACCTCGCGCTGGATCTCGTTGTCCATCTCCAGCAACTGGCGCTTGAAGCTCTCGGCCGCGCGACGGAACTTCGCGTAATAGGAGCCGAACGTGCGCAACGTGGACGGCAGGCGCTTCGGCCCCATCACGATGAGAAGAACGGCGAGCAGGACTACCCACTCGCCGGCCCCCACGCTGTCAAAGATGAGCGCGAACGCCATCTATCCTTACTTCTGGAAGATCACGAACTCGCCGCGACGGTTGAGCGCATAGGCGCTTTCGTCATGGCCCTCGACCGCCGGCTTCTCGGCGCCGTAGCTGCGCGTCTGGATGCGGTCGGACGAAATGCCGCTCTGGACGAGGTAGTTGCGGATGATGATCGCGCGGTTCTCGCCGAGCGACATGTTGTACTCGTGCGACCCGCGCTCGTCGCAGTTGCCCTCGACGACCACGACACGGCCCGCGTTCGACGCCAGGTGCTGCGCAACGGCGTCGATCTTGCCAAGTTCGCCCGCCGGAACGACCGTCGAGTCGAACCCGAAGTAGACCGGATTGAACGCCACATCGGCGCAACGCCGATAGAGGTCTTCAAACTTGCCCTCGCTCGCGCCCGCCAGCGAAACCTCGGAGGCGTTGGTATCGGCGGTCTCGACGCTCTCCGTCGTCGAGATGTCGGACGCATTCGCCGCATCGGCGCCCGTGTTCGCGCCCTTCTTCGCCTTGTCATACTTGCAGCCCGTCACGCAGAGCGCAACCGCGAGAACAGCCAGAACCGTCGAGAACTTCATTGTCATTGCTCCTTTGGTGAATAAAATTTGTGAAGCGTATTATAGCATAAAAAATCGCCGCAGGGCAAGACCCCACGGCGACTTTTCAACAGACGCGAATGCGCTTACTTCGCCGCGATGACGCGCGCCATCTCGACGACCTTGTTGGAGTAGCCCCACTCGTTGTCGTACCACGCGCAGACCTTGACGAAGGTCGGATCGAGCTGGATGCCCGCCTTGACGTCGAAGACCGAGGTCTTGGACTCGTTGCGGAAGTCGGTCGAGACGACCGCCTCGTCGGTGTAGCCGAGCACGCCCTTGAGGCCGCCCTCGCACACGCACTTCTCGGACGCCGCCTTCATCGCCGCGCAAATCTCCTCGTACGTCGCCGGCTTCTCGAGCTCGGCCGTGAGGTCGACGAACGAGACGTCAGACGTCGGAACGCGGACGGACATGCCCGTGAGCTTGCCGTTGAGCGCCGGGAGAACCTTGCCGACGGCCTTCGCCGCGCCCGTCGAGGACGGGATCATGTTCTCGAGGATGCCGCGGCCGCCGCGCCAGTCCTTCTTGGACGGGCCGTCGACCGTCTTCTGCGTCGCCGTGGCGGCGTGAATCGTCGTCATGAGGCCGCGCTTGATGCCGAAATTGTCGTTGAGGACCTTCGAGATCGGCGCGAGGCAGTTCGTCGTGCAGGAGGCGTTGGAGATGATGTCCTGACCCGCGTAGGTCGTGTGGTTGACGCCGTAGACGAACATCGGGGTCGCGTCCTTCGACGGCGCCGACATGATAACCTTCTTGGCACCCGCCGTGATGTGCTGGCGCGCCTTCTCGTCCGTCAGGAAGAGGCCCGTGGACTCGACGACGATCTCGGCGCCGACTTCGTTCCACTTCAGCTGGGTCGGATCCTTCTCGGCCGTGAGGCGGATCTTCTTGCCGTCGACGATCATGGTCGAGCCCTCGACCTTGATGTCGTGCTTGAACGTGCCGTGCACGGAGTCGAACTTGAGCATGTACGCGAGGTAGTCCGGGTCGAGCAGGTCGTTGATGCCGACGACTTCGACATCGTCGAAGTTCTCAACCGCCGCGCGGAAAACCATGCGGCCGATACGGCCGAAGCCGTTGATGCCAATCTTGATAGCCATTTTCTTTTTGAACCTTTCTGTTTCCGCTTCGGAACCCTTCCTCTGCGTAAATTTTGGGTAGGATTATACTCTTTTTCTCGCAACCCTGTCAAGGGCACTCACGGCGCGAAGGCGTCGCCCGCGCCCTTTGCGCGCGGCGTGCCGTCGAAGTAGAAGTTCTGCCCCGTCGCGTCGAGCACGCTCCGCCAGAGCTGGCCGTCGATGTCGAGCTTCTGGCGCTCGATCGTCGCGAGCGCGATCGGCACGAGCGCGTAGCTTTCGCCGAGGTTGCCGACGACGCAGTCGGTGCGCCCCGCCATCGCCGCGTGCGCCGCCGCGCGCGCGAGGCTGTAGCAGCGGATCGCGTCCGTGCCGCGCGCCGGGCAGCTGCGGATGATGTAGCTGGGGTCGATGTACTTCACGCTCGTGTCGAAGCCACGGCTCTTGAAGTGCTCCGAAATGCGCTTCTTCAGGTAGACGCCGATGTCCTTCTTCAGGACGTTGCCGCTCGCGTCACGCTCCTCGCTGCCGGCGAGGAGCTCCTGCCCCGCGCCCTCTGCGACGACGATGACCGCGTGCGACTTCCCGGCGGCGAAGCGTCGCTCCAGCGCCGTCAGCAGCCCGCGCGGCCCCTCCATCTCGAACTTCACCTCCGGCACGAGGCAGAAGTTGACGTTCGGGTTCGCGATCGACGCGGCGGCGGCGATGAAGCCGGAGTCGCGCCCCATCAGCTTCACGAGGCCGATGCCGTGCGGCGTGCCCTTCGCCTCGACGTGTGCGTTGCGCGTGACCTCGGCCGCCTCGGCGACCGCCGTCTCGAAGCCGAAGCTGCGGCCGATGAAGACGAGGTCGTTGTCGATCGTCTTCGGGATGCCGACGACGGAGATCTTCAGCCCCCGCTGCGCGATTTCCGTCGCGATGTCGCTTGCGCACCGGAGCGAGCCGTCGCCGCCGATGCAGAAGAGGACGTTGATGTTCATCCGCACGAGCGTGTCGACCATGATCTCCGTCGGCTGCGCGCCCCGGCTCGACCCGAGGATCGTCCCGCCCTGCTCGTGGATCGTGTCCACGTTGTCCGGGTTGAGCATCAGCGGCTCGTAGCCGTACTTCGGGTTCAGTCCCGCGTAGCCGTAGCGGATGCCGTAGATGTTCTTCACGCCGTAGTCGAACTCCAGAATCTCGACGAGGCCCTTGATGACCGTGTTCAGGCCGGGGCAGAGCCCGCCCGCCGTCACGATCGCGACGCGCGTCCAGCTCGGGTCGTGGAAGATCCTCTCGCGCGGCCCCGCCCGCTCGAACGTCGGCTGGTGGCCGAGCTTCGTCTCGGCGAACTTCGCGTAGGACTCGTTCTCCGTCGCGAAGATGCGCTCGCCGTCCTGCACGAACTGCCCCAGCTTGACGGGCGAGGGGATCGTGCAGGGGCCGAGCGTCTTCACCGAGCACGAGTATTTCGTGCGGTCTGAAACGATCTTGTCGAGAATCGAGCTCATGTCATTCATTTCCTTGCTGTCTTTTCCCTGAAATAGGCAATCGTCTTCGCCAGCCCCTCGGCGAGCGGCACGCGCGGCGTCCACCCCAGCAGCTCCTGCGCGAGCGCGATGTCGGGCTTGCGCTGCTTCGGGTCGTCGCCGGGGAGCGGATGGAACACGAGCTTCGAGCCCGTGCCCGGAATCTGCCGCAGAACCTCCTCCGCCAGCTCCAGCATCGTGAACTCGCCGGGGTTGCCCGTGTTGAGGACGGGCACCGGCGGACGCGGCGGGCGGAAGAACGCGCGCAGCGTCTCCTTCGGCAGCTCCATGTAGCGGCGGAAGGCGTCGATCAGGTCGTCGCAGTACTGGAACGAGCGCGTCTGCCGCCCCGTGCCGTAGACCGTCAAATCCTCGCCGCGCAGTGCCTGGCAGATGAAGTTCGAGACGACGCGCCCGTCCTCGGGGTTCATCATCGGGCCGTATGTGTTGAAGATGCGCACCATCCGCGCGTCGACGTCATAGGCGCGCACATGGTCGGCGACCAGCGTCTCGGCGACGCGCTTGCCCTCGTCGTAGCAGCTGCGGATGCCGATCGTGTTGACGTTGCCCCAGTAGTCCTCCGGCTGCGGATGCACCTGCGCGTCGCCGTAGACCTCGCTTGTCGAGGCGTGCAGGAGCTTCGCGCCGTCCCGCTGCGCCAGCGCGAGGCAGAAGAGGATGCCCCTGATGGACGTCAGCGTCGTGAAGAGCGGGCGCGCCTGATAGTGCGGCGGGCTCGCCGGACAGGCGAGGTTGTAGATTTCGGAAAAGGAGGGAACAGGGAACGAGGAACGGGGGACGGGGAACTTCGCCTGAAAGGCATCAAGCGTGAGGTCGGTGACGTCGGCCTCGACGAACGCGAAGTTCGGATTCGAGGCAAACGCCGCGAGGTTGTCGCGCGAACCCGTATAGAGGTTGTCGAGCGCGACGACCTTGTAGCCGTCCTTCAGAAGCCGCGCGCAGAGATTGCTGCCGAGAAACCCCGCGCCACCCGTGACCAGAGCCGTTTTCATGGAGCGGGTATTATACCATACTCGCGCCCATCGCCTGAAGCAGCTTTTCCGGCGGCGGAATCGGGCGAAACGTCTCGGTCGAGACGAAGCAGTGCCGCGTGAAGCCCTTGACGAGAACCGTCGGTTCGCCTTTGCGGCGGACTTCGCAGGCGATTTCGAGGCGAACGCCCTTCATCGCCTGAACCCACGCCGTCACCTCCAGCAGGTCGTCATAGCGCGCGGGGCTCTTGTAGTCGAGTTCCGCATGGACAACGGGAAGCATCCAGCCCTCGGCCTCGCATTCCCGATACGTGTAGCCGATCGCCCGCATGAGCTCGTTGCGCGCGCGCTCGAAAAGCGTCAGGTAGTTGCCGTAGTAGACGACGCCCATCTGATCCGTGTCCGCATAGGGAACCCGATAGTCGAGAACTGTCTTCTTCATGCTTCAGCGATTCGGGAAGTGGTGGTGGGGCAAGGATTCGAACCTTGGAAGGCGTAAGCCAGCAGATTTACAGTCCACCTTCGGGGGTTCGTCGCCCTCTTTCTAAAACCGCGAAAAGTATATAATTTATTGGGGTTTTCCGTCAAATTGGGGCGGCGCGTCCTTTCCCGTCTTTTCCCTTGTTTTGACGTCTTTTCCCGTGCAACTAATGTCCGTTTGGAGCCTCGAAAACGGCCAAAAGCAGATTTAGAAGCGTCTGGCGTTTCCGACAGCGGACACGGGGGGCGCGGCCTTTTTTGGGACATCGATTCCACGGCATTTTTTTTCAGGGAGTCCGCGCATTCCCGGCTCTCGACCCCTTCGAGGCGGCTTCGCGGCGCGCCGGACGCCCCCCGGCCGTAGGTTCTTCCGGCCAAGTCCAAGGGCAAACGCGCTAACGGCAAGGCCCAGACGGTCGACTGACTAACGAAATTCGGACTCATCGGACGCCTTTCGGGCTGGGCTTCGGGCGGTCGGCGGATCTGCCCAGCAACGACCGCGCCTCCTCGACGGCTGCGGAAAGCCCCCGCAGGTCGAAGCGCACGTCGTCGACCGTCTCGCGGACGCGCGTGAAGCGCACGAGCAGGGTGTCGTTCGTCCGCATCTCCCGCCAGACGGACGCCGGGAAAACCGCCGCGCGCCTCTCGTCCGTCAGCGCGCAGGAGTAGGTCGACGGCGTGCCCTTCCCGAAGCGGACGGTGACGGGCGCGCGGTCGAGGGCTGCGAACTTCGCCCAGGCGATCGAGAGGACGGGCGTCGCGCGGAACGTCTCGAACGGGCGCGCCCCGTCGCCGCGCAGGACGACGCAGAGCGTCGGCTGGTAGCCGAGTATGACCTGCGACCGGTCCAGCCGCCGCCCCTGAACGGAGAGCGTCAGCACCGTCTCGTCGGTCATCTCGTCGAGCGACCTGCCGACCGTCCAGCCGGCAAGCGCCGTCCAGACTGAAAAAAGGGCCGCGCCCCCTGCTGTCAGAATTCGCTTCATGCCGTCGTTTGCGCCCAGGATCCGCTCGACGTCCTTTGCCGTCAAGGGCTTCATGCGAACGCGGCCTGGCGGCGTTGACTGCGCCGCGCATTCATCGCGCCCCGCCGGCGCATCTCCATCGCCAGGCGCGACTCGACCCATGCGGTAGCCGCCTCGACGATGTTCCGCTTCAGTTCGGCAGGCGTGTCGGCGACCGTGACGCATCCGGGCATGGCGGGAATCTCCGCCCAGTACGCGCCGTCCTCACGGTGGATGACCGGCCGAAACGCCGTCGCCACGCTGTCCATAGTCGTTTTCATGTCGCATATTATACCATAACCACCGCCGCCACGGGAAACGACGGGAAAACACGGGAAATAAAAACCAACTTTCCCCATTGACAGGTTTAACCAACCTTTGCTATAATACGCGCCGTTGACCCGCCGTAGGGCGGCGAAACAAGGCAAGAAAACCACGACCATGAAACTCAAGTACAATGTCATCAAGTCGACGAAGTTCAAGCGCGACTGCAAGGCGGCGGAGAAAAGCGGCCTTGACCTCGAGAAGCTTGAACTGGTCGTGCGTCTGCTCGCGGCCGACGTCACCCTGCCGCCTCGCAACCGCGACCATGCGCTTACGGGCAACTGGCGTGGCTATCGCGAGTGCCACATCGGGCCGGACTGGCTTCTCGTCTACGCGAAAGACGAGGGCGCGCTTGAGCTCGTCCTCGTCCGCACGGGTTCACATTCCAAACTTCAGATTGGAGGATAAAGCAATGAGCAAGCCGAAACTGCCAACCATCAAGGCCATCATGGCCGAGAACAACTGCACGGCCGAGGCGGCTGAGTCGATTCGCGCACGGCTTGAGGTCGAGGCCGACCGCGCCCACTTCCGCAAGACCGGCAAGCACCTTCTGCCCGTCGTGTCGGCGCGCGACCTTGAACGCCATCCCGAACTGGCCGTGCAGGATGCCATCCGCCCGAAGTTCACGGAGTGGAAAATCGAAGATTACGTCAAGAAGCCGGAAAACCGCGCGCTGTTCATTGAGGCTTCGCTTGAGGAAGCCGTCTCGGAAAACGACCCCGGCATCTTCTCAAACGCTCTCGTCGCAATCGTTCGGAGCATGGACAAGAAAACGGACAAGGGGGTCGCGGCTGTCCTTCTGACGGTTTCCACAGGCATCAACATGACGCAAGCCATGCTCAACAAGTCGAATCTTGACCGTTGCACGACTGTGCGTGCGCGAAAGCCTGTCAAGGTGCGCGCGACGGCCTGACGCGCGGCGGGCGGCGTTCGCGGCGGCTCGAAAGACTGCGGCGGACGCCGAGCGCGCCGAGGGCGTGGAGGATTAGATCATGAGCAACATGCCATCAATCAAAAAGACAAAAGTAAGTCTGCAACTTGATAACGATGTTATCGTTGCGCTTGACGCAAAAGCGGAAGAAGACGGCACTTCGCGGAATTCTGTTGCAAACTATTTTCTGGCGCATGAACTTGATCGGATTATCAAACATTTCACCCCAGAACAAAAGGCAAGAGTTGAAGAAATGATGAAAAAGAACATGGAGGCTCGCAATGGCAAATAAGACCATAACAATCACCCTTTCAGACGCAAACGCTTGGGAACTTGAACTCGTTTCCACGATCTTGAAAAAGTCGAAAAGCGAAATCATTTCTTCTTGCCTAAAAGGTTTAACCAACCCAAGATTGCGCATCAAGGAAAAGAATATTTTTAGCGTATGAGGTTCAACCAACCCACCTCACGCCCCCACAACAGGAGAAGCACACCTTCTTGGCGCGTAGTTCAATGGAAAGAATGTTGCGGAGTGTCTAACCCAACGATGCGGGT
>CAKURH010000089.1 GCA_934675625.1 uncultured Kiritimatiellota bacterium | reverse complement strand
TGTCCGCGAGCTTGGTGGTCTGATACCCGACAACATTCGCCGAGGTGATGCCGTCGCCGAACCCGACTGCCGCGCAGAGTGCTGCGGAAGCCGCAATCATGAGTTTCTTCATTGTTTTTTTCTTTCCGGCACAACCCAGTGTGCCATTGAGAGAAAGGGAAGATTCCGAACGAACGGCATCAAGGCATGACAAACGCGCGCGGACGGTTCCCAGACCGCTCGCCCCCTTCATCACATTCTTGACGCTTTTCGTCATCATCTTTCCTCTTGTTTTTATTGAACGCATCAGACCCGTTCGGCACTCGCCGAAAGCCTTCTACGCCCTTGACACTGCGAACTATACCAAATTATTTTCATGCGCGCAACCCCCCTCCCACCCGAACGGGTGACAACGGCCCAAGAGCCACTTGCATTTCGTCCTTTATTTATTGGCGTTTCCGCAAAGATCCTGTTGCCGGCGAGAAAAATAGACTCTGAAATAAAATTTTTCGCACCTGTCCGCCGTCAGCAGGGGCGAAGGGGCGCGGGGGGGAGTCCCGAATCGATACCGACGATCGCGATGCCGTGCCGGTTCGCGAAATCGACGACTTTCGCGCGGTCGAGCAGCAACAGCCGCCCCGCCTGAAAGCCGAGCGCGGTCACGCCGGCCTTCTTCATCTTCTTGAGCGTCGTCAGCCCGACGACGGGAATGTCAAACCGCCAGTCGTGTCCGTCACGCGCCGCCTTGAACAAGACGGAGCCGCGCCCCAGCGAACCCGCGCGCTTGATGGCCGCGTTCGTGCCCTCAAACGCCTCGACCGCAAGCACCATGCCCGACTTGACGAGCACGGTCTGCCCGACGTCATGCCGCCCGACATCGAGCGCGACCTCCTGTCCGCGCCGCACGTCATCACGTTCGAGCGGCGTCAGGTCGCGCGCCGTGAGCGGCCCGACGCCGGGAAAGTGCCCGTCCATGAACGAACTCGCCGCGACTATCCTCACGCCGGCCTTTACGAACTCAGAGACGAGCCGTCCGAAAATCGTGTGCGCGTTCTTGACCGGCATCTCGCGCAGCCAGCCCTTCACCGTCTCGTCGAACTTGCCGCGAAAGAGCGACATCGGACTCACTTGCCCCGCGAGCATCGCCGCGTCATAGCCGCGCGCCGCCGCCCAGACGACAGCCTTGTCGCTTTCGCCCGCCGCGAACGAGAAAACCTCGTCCGCAAGCCGTCGCGTCTTCCATTCGCACGAGCCCTTGACGGACAGCACGTCGACCTTCGCCACGCCAGCCTTGCGTGCACCGGCAATGACAAAACGCGGATAGTCGCCCTTCCCCGCAATGACCAGCAGCTTGGAAATCATCGCGTCAGAACTTCCGCTTGTGGGAGAGGAACATGAAGACCGCCGCAAGGACGGCCGCGAGGAGGCCCGAGACGCCCATCACGAGCGCAAAGGCGTTCGCGTTGTTCTGGAACGGCAGCGCGATGTTCATGCCGTAGAGCGACGCGACGAGCGTCGGCACGGCGAGGAAGATCGTCGCCGCCGTCAGGTACTTCATCACGTTGTTCAGGTTGTTGTTGATGAGCGAGGCGAACGTGTCGAGCGTGCCGTTCAGGATGTTCGCGTGGATCGTCGCCGTCTCCAGCGCCTGCTGGTACTCGACCATCGCGTCCTCCAGGTAGTCGCGATCGTCCTCCGAGAGCGTCAGCTGCCGCGCCGTGTTCGCGCGCGCGAGGGCGATCGTGTCGGCCTTGAGCGACGTCGTGAAGTAGACGAGCGTCTTCTCGATCTGGAACATCTTCAGCAGCACCTCGTTCGAGATCGACTCGTGAAGCTCGTCCTCCAGCGTCGTCGTGCGGTTGTGGATGTCGTTGATGTACCGGAGGAAGAGGACGCCCGCGTGCCAGAGGAGGCGGAACGCGAAGCGGTACTTGTCGGACGGCGGGCAGACGCGGCGGATCTGGTCGAGGAACGCCGTCGTCACGGGCGTCTGCGCGCTGCAGACGGTGATGACGGACGCGCCCGAGAGGATGATGCCGAGCGGCACCGTGCGGTACGGCGAGACGGCCTCCTCCTCGTCCTCCGGCGGAATCGGCATCGGCACGTGGACGATGAGGAGCGAGGCGTCGTCCTCGTAGTCGAAGCGCGGACGTTCCCCCGCGTCAAGGGGGTCGGTCAGGAAGTCGCGCGGCACCTGACTGTACGAGAGGACAGCCTCCAGCTCAGTCGTCGAGGGGTCGACGAGGTTGATCCAGCAGGACACCGAGAACTCGGACATCTCGCGAAGTCCGCCGTTCTCCCACCTGTAGATCGACATCATGGCCGCGCCCTCCTGTTCCCCCTTACGCCCGCTTCAGCTGCGGGAAGAGGACGACGTCGCGGATCGAGTCCGTGCCCGTCAGGAACATGACGAGGCGGTCGACGCCGAAGCCGAGCCCGCCCGTCGGCGGCATGCCGCATTCGAGCGCGCTGATGAAGTCCTCGTCGATCTTCTCCGTGTCCTCGCCGGCCTGGTTCTCCAGCGCCTTGCGCTGCTCGATCGGGTCGTTCTGCTCGGTGTAGCCGGGGCAGAGCTCGCGGCCCGCGACGACGAACTCGAAGACGTCCACGAGTGACGGGTCGTCCTTGCACGCCTTGGCGAGCGGCACGAACTCGTGCGGGATGCGGATGACGAACGTCGGCTGCATGAGGTTGCGCTCGATGAGCTTGTCGTAGACCTCGTGCGTCAGCATGAGCTCGGTCGTCACGCCGTCAAGCTCCAGGTTCGTGTCCGTCTCCTTGCCCTTGGCCTTCGCCTTCGCGAGCTGCGTCTCGAACGGGAGGTCGAACCAGTCGTCGCCCATCAGCTCCTTCACGAGGTCGCGGTACGCGACGCGGCGGTAGGGCGGCGTGAAGTCAATCGGCACCTTCTTCTCGCCGTACTCGATCACGCGCTTGCCGATCACGGTGTCGCAGAGGTGCGGCAGAAGCCCTTCCATGATCGCCTCCATCGACGTGCGGTCACCGTAGGCCTCGTAGATCTCGCAGACCGTGAACTCCGGGTTGTGCGTGCGGTCGATGCCCTCGTTGCGGAAGTCCTTGCCGAGCTCGAAGACCTTGTTCATGCCGCCCACGAGAAGCCGCTTCAGGTAGAGCTCCGGGGCGATGCGCATGACGCAGTCCTTGTCGAGCGCGTTGTAGTGCGAGAAGAACGGCTTCGCGGCCGCGCCGCCGGCCTGGTCCTGGAGAATCGGCGTCTCGACCTCGACGAAGCCCTTCGACCACAGGTACTTGCGGATCTCCATCAGCAGGCGCGAGCGCGTGAAGAAGCGGTTGCGCGACTCGTCGTTCGTCATGAGGTCGACGTAGCGGCGGCGGTAGCACTCCTCCTGGTCGGCGAGGCCGTGGAACTTCTCCGGCGGCTGCTCCAGGGCCTTCGCGAGCATCGTCCATTCCTTGACGACGAGCGACTTCTCGCCCTTCTGGGTCGTGAAGAGCGTCCCCTCCGCGCCGACGATGTCGCCGAGGTTCAGCTGCTTGAACGCGGCGAACGCCGTCTCGGAAAGCTCGTCGCGCTTAAAGATGAGCTGGAAGCGGTCTGTCCCGTCGTTCAGGGTGCAGAAGTTCATCTTGCCCATGCGGCGGATCATGAGAAGGCGCCCGGCGACGCGGACGGACTTGCCCTCCGCAAATTCGGCGCGGACCTTCGCGAGGTCCTCGTGGTCGTACTTGCAGCCGTAGGGCTCGTAGCCCATGTCAGCGAGCGCCTTCATCGACTGGAGGCGCTGCGCGCGGTATTCGTTCGTTTCCTGTGCCATGATGGGTGCGTATTATAGCATTTTGCGCGACGCCGGTTAGCGGAGGTCTTCAAGGTCGGTCGCGACGAGGCCGCCGCCGAGGGCCTTGTAGAGCGAGATGAGGTCGAGCGTGATCTGGCCGCGCGAGAGCACGAACTCCTCCTCCAGCTGGAGGCGCGAGCGCTGCGCGTCGAGGACGTTGTTGAAGTCCTTCAGGCCGTTCTGGTAGAGGTCCTGCGAGATCGTCACGGCGTCCGTCGCCGCCTTGACCGCGCCCTTCAGCGACTGGTTGCGCAGATACTCCTGCGTGTAGGCCGCGTAGGCGTCGCGCACCTGTCCGTAGGCGGTCTGCAGCGCCTGCTCGTAGGCGAGCGCCGCCTCGTGCATCTTCGCCTCTGTCGCCTTCACGTTCGCGTAGATCGCGCCGCCCTGGAAGATCGGCCAGCTGACGGACGGCCCAAGCGTCGCGAAGAACGACTCCTTGCTGAAGAGGTTGAGGCTGTTCTTCGCCTCCAGCCCGACCGCGCCGTTCACGTAGAGGCGCGGGAACCACTGCGCCTTCGCGACGCCGATCGCCGCCGTCGCCGCCGCGAGCTCGCGCTCCGCCGCCTTGACGTCGGGACGCCCGCGCATCATGTCCAGCTTCAGCTCCGCGACCTTCTGCGGCTGGAGGAGCCAGTCGCGCCGCACGTCGAGCGGCTTCAGCACCTCGCCCAGCGCGCCCGGCATCTCGCCCGCGAGGATCGCGAGCGCGTTCTTGAGCTGCTCCTCCTGCGCGAGCAGCTGCGGAATGCGCGCGCGCGTCTGCTCGACGACGTAGGCGCACTGGTTGACGGCGAGCTCGTCGCCGATGCCGGAGTCGAGGCGCGACTTCAGGATCTCGTACGTCTCGGACTGCAGCACGAGGTTCGTGCGCGCGACCTCGATGCGCTCCTGGGTCGTGCGGAGGTTCACGTACTGCGCGCCGATCTGCGTCGTCAGGGAGACCCAGGCGTCCGCGACCGTCCAGCCGGCCGCCTCGGCCTGCGCGAGCGCGGACTCCGTCGCGCGGCGGCTGCCGCCGAAGATGTCGATTTCCCACTGTCCGTCGAGCGCGAGGTTGCCGGCGTTGTAGTGGTAGCCGTTCTTCCCGTTCGCGTTCGAGCGCGTGTGCGGATTGTACCAGGAACGCGTCCACGCGCCGACGCCGGTGAACTTCGGCAGGAACGCCGCGTAGGAGCCGAGCAGCTGCCAGTTCGCCGCCTCCAGGCGCTTCTGCGCCATCAGGAAGCCGACGTTGTTCGAGACGCCGCCCTCGACGAGCGATTCGAGCACGGGGTCGTTGAAGCGCTTCCACCACTGGGCGAGCGTGTCCTTCGAGACGATCTCGCGCACGTCGTCCTTCGCGTCCGCCGCCGCGTACTCGCTCGTCGCCGTCAGGTTCGTCGACGGTTGGCCGGCGTCGGGCAGCAGGTAGGCGGGCACCTCAAACGACGGCTCTGCGTAGTCCGGCCCGACCGAGGGGAGATGCGAACACCCCGCGAGCGAGAGGGCGAGCGGGAGGGAGAGAATAATCGAATAATCGAATGATCGAATCTTCGAATGGGCGACGGGTCGAGCCGTCGAAGGCCCAACGGGCCGAATATTGGGATTACAGTTGCGCATGTTGAACTTTCCTTTCTGCTTTGTTGTTTCGTGAAATCTTGAAATCGCTTGGAAATCTGTTTAATAGAACTGATTATTGAAAATTGAGGTTGGATTTTAGCAAAACTCCCCGACCGAAGTCAATGCGGTGAAGGTTAGTCATCACGGCCGCGCGTCCTCCAAGTTCGTGTCATTGGGGGTTGGGTTAAACCAGGAACGCATCCGCAGCCCAAACATGTGGCTGGGCTTTTCCCCTATGCGCCCATAGTTGGCCACCGTGACACGCCCCAACTCATTCGTCTGCGTTCGGACGCGATAGATCAGGTATTCGTCGTCCTTGGGCTTCACGTTCTTCGTGATGTGCCCGCTGCGTCGGTCAAGTTCCATCACGAACAACGGACGATAGGTCGCGTTCGTGTCGGCCCTGTACGCATAGCCGAAACGGCTAAACGAGTCCGCCTTTCCGACAGTGAAGCCGTCTACGCAGTTGGGCGTGGTGATTGTCAGTTTCCGATAGTAGGAAAGCCAGTTTGTGGGGTTCTGCCATGATTCGTAAAGCAGATGCAAGTCACGATGCTTTCCGTTTCCGTACGGCGGACACCATTTGAACGTCTCAAGATCCAGACATACCACCTCGTTTGTCGCGGGAATCGGCGCAAAGTTCACGTCATGATGTATCGTTTTCACGGGTTTACGCTTCTTCTTGAGAACAACCTGAATATCAACAGTTCCGTTCGACCACCTCTGCGTCCTTGTCGCCTCCTGTTCGGTGAGCGTGATGAACGCCGTCGTCTTCAGAACCGTGTCATAGTAGCCGTCTTTTCTTGCCCAGACCTTGAATTCGCCGTTGCACGGATACTTCGCTTCAACAATCCCATCGTCACCTGTTTCTTTTGTCAGCCCAGTCGTCCGCGTGTCGCTGATGTAAAATGCGGCTGTGACAGTCGCGCCGCCCACCGGCTCGCCTTCATCGTCCACAAGACGCAACCTCACATCGGCCAGAGCATTATCGTAATAGGGATTGTAGTCCGCGAAAACAGGCCCGAACACAGGGAACGCCAATCCGAGCAGACAAACGAATGCGTATTTCATCGCAAACCTCCGACTTCCACGATTTTCTCAAAGACCTTGTGGGTATAGAAATAGGCAACGTCCTTGATGTCCGAGTGAAGCCAGTTGTCGCCCAAATCGTCGCTTTCGGGTCGAGCCGCAGACCGTGGCCAGTTCGTCGGCTTGAATGGGGCCGCGTTCATGTCAAATGATATCACGCCGAAATCGTTCAAATCGGTAGCACCCGTCGGCGGCGAGAGTGCCGGTATGCCCTGCGCCAAATGGAAGTCCGTTTCGAGACGCGAGGCGTTGGGACTCAGAATCGATTCGGGGCAAGGGCTAAAGACAGTGTTTGTGGCAAACACGGACAAATCGACAATGGCATTGGCCTCGTCCGCCGACCAGACCTTGAAGCCAAGCGCGTTCTTCCTGAAACCCCATCCTGACCAGTCCGTCGTGCCCATGAAGCCAAGCGTCGAATAGCGTCCCTTCCAGATTTCCTGCTTGTGCCACGCATAGCGGTCGCCCCAGTTGCCAGACGGGCCGACGCCATTGTAAAAAGAGGGATTGTGCTTCTTCATGTACAGTTCCAAAACCTCGTCGCCAGACGAATAGAAATTGACGGCCACGGGAACGACAGCCGCGAAGCGTCCGCGCCACGTCAATTTGCTTCGAGCGTCGTTCGCAGGGAACCGTTCGTGCCAAAGTGCCGTCCAGCAGACGTTCGTGTAGTCCATCCAGTCATCGTGAACAAGATGGTTTTGCGGGTCGGGCTTGAAAAGATCCGGATCGAACGCCTCGGACGGAATCGCGGAGTTGAGCATGATGAGCTTGTCCACGCGCGCGCCGTAATCCTGAATCGCGGCAGCGGCGACCATCGTGCCGAGCGAGTGCGCGATGATGACGTTTCGCCCCGGCTCGGCATTGATGCCGACGGCAAGACGCCGCGCCGTCTCAAAGGCGTTCGAGACATTGGCGTGATAGTTCCATGACGGCCCGATGTCGCTCTCCCAGCTGACCGGCAAGAAGTTCATCTGCGCACCCGCCTGCCAGAGCCGCTTGAACATCGCCGCCGCCCACGCCTGCTCTTCCTCCAAACTTACGTTCGCGCCGTGGATGAAAAAGACGTTGGCCTTTTCCGCGCGGACGACGGAGGGAAGAACCGTAGCCAGCACGAGCGACAGAAAGAACTTGACCAACTGTGTCTTTGTACCCACGACACAACCTCTCATTCCACGCGCAACTCATGCGTGTCATACTGTATCGCATGATCGGCGGCAATCGTCACGCACCAGCCATCAACCGCTGTCGAGCGATTCAAGCCCCAAGCCCGAACCTTCTCGTCGATTCGACCCTCAATCCAGTGTGCAGCCTTTTCATGAGACGAAAAGCAACGAAGGGAAACTTCGTTCCCATGCTGAGGGAACAATTCGCTAATCGTCACGACAAAAACCTGATTCATGGCACGGCTTTCACAGAATGCCTCGACTGTCCGGCATCGCTGCCGCCGAGTAGTTTTTCAGGTCATCACTTGTAACTGCCGTTGACGGAACAAGTTCATAGTGGCGCTCTTCCGCAACCTTAATTTCGCCATCGCACATCGCAAGCGCAAACATGGCAATCTTTGTCGTCGTGACAAACTGGACTGAAATCGGACGACAAATCAATTCAGGCAGATTGTTTTGACACCAGGCGATATCTTGGGCCGTCTGCACAATACCATGCTGATCTTTGCCTCCCTTGGCTTGTACAGGAACAATAAATTGACGACCATGCTTGTCAACGGCTACGTAGACCTCATCGATCTCGATCTGTCCTACCCCCTTCACCGTCGTCCGCAAGTGATTTTGCAGCGAATAAGCTGTCGCGCCCAAGAAAAGGTCAATCAGCCGATTATAACGAACTTTTGCCAGCAAGGCCTGTTCATCACCAAGCGCATACGCGGAGATGATTTCCGGCGTTGCGTCTGGAATTTTGATCGACATTAAGTTCGGAGAAGGAAGAATGCGGCTTTTCTTGACGAGCTTGAACCGATAGACGGCTTTCCCCGCGCCCAGTATAACCCACTCATGCCCCTCTGGCTGTGTCTTGAGCACACATTCCGGCAACGGACAACGATAGCGAAACGAATAAAGGACATCCCCAATGTTCTTCGGCAAGGCTATCCGCAATTTCGTCGCCGCCGCAACGAACTGCTCGCGCGTAAACGCGAATTCGGTCTCTCCCTTCTTGAATCCATGCTCAAAGATGTATCCGACCAGAGATGCATACCTGTTCTCTTTCTTACTTGCCATCGCGCTTCCTCTTTCTTTGGGCTATTACGTTCCTTGAGACGCCAAAGTGATTTGCCGCCTCGCTCATGTCAAAGCCAAGCAACGACTCGTCGCCAGGCTGCAAGACAACACTCGGCTTCTTCGGCTTCATTCCCAGCGCTTTCATTACAGAACCGCCGACGGCACGAGCAAGAAGGGGCGGCACACTGTTGCCGATCTCCCGAAACCCATGCCATTTCGTCTTGTGAAACCGAAACCAATCAGGATACGAATGTATTCTTGCGCCCTCACGAACGGTTATCACGCGCGGCAATACGGGATGAATCGGCCTCGGCGAGGTAAAGCCCCCGCGCGCACTATCCGTCCCTGCCCTCAATGTATTGGACTGACCTATCCACGCCAACTTGAAAAATCGACTGTGCGGCTCCGTTTCTCCCTGTGGGGCTTCAAGAAACCGCTGTTGGCTCAATTCGGTATGAATCGTTCTCATGCTTGCCGTAAGCCGATTGCGGTCGAACGCGCGACGATAGCCAAAATCTCCCTCATCGTCAATCAGCCCACGCAGTTTCTTCGCATAAGAATGCACCGTCTGCCAAGATGCCGCAACAGAATCATCATCAAGCAAGCTCTTATATTCATCTGCATTCGGTAGATCTTCAATTGCATCCCGAATTGTTGACTTCTCCTCGACAACCTCAGGGTAGGATGGAAGTTCTTGTCCTTCGCGTGCCGCAATGAGAAATAACCGCTGACGATTCTGTGGCACACCATAGTCTGCCGCATTCAGAACACGATAAGGAAGAAGAACGTTGTAGCGAATCTCTTTTAGCGCATCAATCAACTCGCTTAAGAATTTGACATGGTTTCCTACCGTTAGCCCCTTAACGTTCTCCAGAACACAGTATTTGGGACGAATGTCGCTTACTATGCGCAGATAATGTCCGATGAGTTGATTCCGTGGATCATCAAGAGCACGTTTGCCAATCATCGAGAATCCTTGACAGGGCGCACCGCCGAAAACGACATCGACATCACGGGCACCCAAGTTGGCCAATTTGCGAACGTCCGCACCCGTCACATTCTTGATGTCCGCGCAAATGGTCTTGGTATAAGGGAAATTGTATTCATGAACTGCCGCGTGAATGGGGTCGATTTCGACCGCTGCCACAATATCAAAACCAGCTTGCTCAAAACCGAGAGACAGCCCACCACAACCGGCAAACAAATCAATCGCAATAGGGCGATCCGAACCCTTGTCCCCACTGGCCGACTTTTCCCCAAGACTCTCGAAAAACTCCATCTGCACAGGGTTAAACGCACACGCCGACTTCCACTTCTTGAAATACGGCCTCAGCTTCTCGAAGATGTTCGGGATGGACTTGCCGCCACAGGACGGAAGCGGCCGCGAATAGAAGTCCGCGTCGATCTTGCCCGTCCAGCGCGTCGAGCAGACGAAGGCCTCCGTCTCCGGGTCGGACAGCAGTTTCGCCGCGCTCGTCTTCTCGCCCAGCGCAAAGAGCGCGTAGCGGTTGCCATGCGGGGCTTTCGCGACCGAATAGCCGTTCGCCTTGAGCCAATCCCTGTCCACGACTTCCGAAAACTTCGCCGCATAGGCCAACGGTGCAGCGTCTGCCGCATAAAGCACGACAGATGTGAACTTCCCGAACGCCGCCGCGTCGCCCGCCTCGGCGATCGGCAGGTTATACAGTTTCTTTCGCTTGATCCAATCGGCGTTCTCCAGCCGATACGTCCCGACTAAGACGCACACGCGATCCCCTGCCTCTACTTTCTTCATCTTTTTTCCCGTTGAGCCATCCGCTTTCCCCCCGACTTTACTTGTTCCCCTGCTTGTTCCCTTTTCGAGGGAACAAGCAGGGGAACAAGTTTAGCCCTTCATCTCCTTCAGCTCGCGCTTGCGCGCGGCCTTAGCGCCGACGTAGGCGAAGAAGCGCTTCGCGTTCTCGCGCCACGTCTGGAAGAGCGCGTAGAGACCCGGCACGAGCAGGATGCCGAAGACGACCGAGAAGAGCATGCCCCAGAACTCCGTCGTGCCGAGGTGGTTGCGGCTCGCCGCGCCCGCGCCCGTCGCGACCATCATCGGCAGCGTGCCGAGGAGCGTCGTCAGCGCCGTCATCAGGAGCGCGCGCAGACGCTCGCCCGCCGCCATGCCGGCCGCGTCCACGATCGACGCGCCCTCCAGCTCGCGCTTGTCCTTCGCGAACTCGACGATCAGGATCGCGTTCTTCGAGGCGAGGCCAATCAGCAGGACGAGGCCGAGCTGCGCGTAGATGGACAGCGCGTAGGGCTGGCCCGTCGCCCAGATGCCCCACCACTTGAGGCCCATGAGCGCGCCGAAGACCGCGACGAAGATCGAGAGCATCACCGGCAGCGGAATCGTCCACGACTCATACTGCGCGACGAGGAACAGGTAGCCGAAGAGAATCGCGAGCGCGAGAAGCGGCGCGGCCGAGCCGGCGTTGCGCTCCTCCTGGAACGTGATGCCCGACCACTCGTAGCCGTAGTCGTCCGGCAGCGCGTCCTTCAGCAGGTCCTTGATCTGCGCCATGACCTCGCCGGACGCGACACCCGGCTTCGGCATCACCGTGATCGCGGACGAGAGGAACATGTTGTAGCGCGAGACCGTGCGCGGGCCGAGCTCGCGCGTGATCGTGCCGAGCGAGCCGACGGGCACCATCGCCCCCGCGTCCGAGCGGACGAAGAGCCGCGCGACCGCCTCCGGCGTGGCGCGTCCCGACCAGTCGGACTTGACGGTCACGCGGTTCACCTGCGTGCCGAGGTTCACGTCGTTCACGTAGCGCGAGCCGAGGTAGTTCTGGAGCGTCGCGTAGACCGTCGCGACCGGCACCTGGAACATCTCGGCCTTGTCGCGGTCGAGGTTGAAGCGCAGGTGCGGCGTGTCGGCCGTGAATCCCGTGAACGCGACCATCACGCCCGGCAGGCGGTTGAGGCGGCCGAGGACGTCCTTCGTCACCGCGTCGAGGCGCATCGGGTCGGTGTCGCCCTTCGACTGGAGGCGCAGGTCGATGCCCGAGTTCGAGCCGAGGCCCGGGATCGCCGGCGGCACGAAGCACTTGACGGCCGGCTCCGGGATCTGCGAGAGGACGGCCTGCACCTTGCCGAGCAGCGCCGAGACCTGCTGGTCGGGGCGCGTGCGCTCCTCCCACGACTTGAGGTCGATGATCATCATGATCATGTTCTCGCCGCGTCCGCCGATCATCGAGATGCCCGTGATCGAGAGGACGCTCGTCACCTCCGGCACCTGCTCGCGCAGGAGCTTCGTCGCGCGGTCGGCGACGTCCGTCGCGCGCTGGCGCGTCGAGCCCTCCGGCAGCTCCAGCGACGCGAAGATGACGCGCTGGTCCTCGTCCGGGATGAACGACGTCTGCGTCGTCATGAAGGCGTTCACCGTGAGGAGGATCGTCAGCACGAGCAGCAGGAGCGCGAGGAAGATGCGGCTCGCGAGCCACTTCGCGCAGCGGACGAAGAAGCCCTTGAAGCGGTTGAGCGCCCAGTTGAACCACGCCAGCGGCCCGTGCCTGAACGGGCGCGCCTCGCGCAGGAGGAGGGAGGTCAGCGCCGGTGCGAGCGTCAGCGCGCACACCGTCGAGAAGCAGACCGCCGCCGAGAGCGTGACCGAGAACTGCTGGTAGATGCGGCCCGTGATGCCGCTCATGAAGCCGATCGGCACGAAGATGCCGAGGAGGACGAGCGTCGTCGCGATGACGGCCGACGTCACGTCCTTCATCGCCTGGATCGTCGCCTCCTTGCAGTTGAGGCCGCGCGTCTCGATGAGGAACTGCACGCGCTCGACGACGACGATGCAGTCGTCGACGACGACGCCGATCGCGAGCACGAGGCCGAAGAGCGTCAGCGTGTTGATCGAGTAGCCCATCACCGCCATGAAGATGAACGTCGAGCAGAGCGAGACCGGGATCGTCAGGCACGGGATCAGCGTCGCGCGCCAGTCCTGGAGGAAGAGGTAGCAGACGAAGACGACGAGCAGAAACGTGATGACGAGCGTCTCGACGATCTCCTTGATCGTGCGGCGCACGTAGTCCGTCGCGTCATACGGCACGAGCCATTCGAGGTCGTCCGGGAAGTCCTTCGACAGGCGCTCGAACGCCGCCATGACCTCGTTCATCGCCTCGATCGCGTTCGCGCCCGGCTTCTGGTTGAGGCCAATGGAGATCGAGTTCTCGCCATTGAAGAGGCCGGCGAACATGTAGTTCTCCTCGCCGATCTCGGTGCGGGCGACGTCCTTGAGCTTGACGACGCCGCCGTTCTCGTCGCGACGGACGACGATCTCGTCGAACTCCGCCGCCGTCATGAGGCGGCCCTTGGCGAGGAGCGTGTACGTGTAGGCGCCGTGCGGGCCGGTCGGCGACGCGCCGATGTTGCCGAGCGACGCCTGGACGTTCTGCTTCGTGACCGCGGCGATGACCTCCTCGGAGTTCATCCCCTGCGCCGCGAGGCGCTGCGGGTCGAGCCAGACGCGCATCGCGAGCTTCGGCCCGTAGATCGTCGCCTCGCCCACGCCCGCGACGCGCAGCAGCACCGGCTTGATGTTCGCGTAGGCGTAGTCGGAGATCTCCAGGCGCGACATCGTGCCCTTCGGCGAGCGCAGCGTGAAGAAGCCGAGGAAGTCCGTCGACCGCGCGCGGACCGTCCCGCCGAGCTCCTTGGCCTCCGCCGGGAGCTTCGCCTCGGCCTGCGCGATGCGGTTCTGCACCTTCACGAGGTCCATGTCGCGGTCGGACTCGACCTCGAAGGACACGCTCAGCTGGTACTGGCCGTCGTCCGTGCAGTCCGCCGACATGTAGATCATGTCGTCCACGCCGTTGATCTCGTCCTCCAGCGGCGTCGCGATCGTGTTCAGCACCTCGCGGGCGTTCGCGCCGGGGTAGTTGTAGGTGACGGTGATCTCCGGCGGGGTGAGCTGCGGATACTGCGCGACCGGCAGCTTCGTGATCGCCATCACGCCCGCCATCGTGAGGACGAGGGAGATGACCATCGCGAAGCGCGGTCGCTCGACGAAGACCCGCGAGAAGGTCTTGATCTGGTCAATGCTCGCGCGAATTCCAAGTTTCATGGCTTTTCCTCAAAACTTCTTACAGCTGCACGCCCTTCCAGCCGGGGGTGTTCTCCTCGTTCGGCGTCGCCTCGACGAACGTGACCTTCGTGCCGTTCTTGAGCTTGCGCGTCCCCGACGAGACGACCTTCTCGCCGACCTTGAGGCCCTTGACGACCGGCACGAAGCCGTCGTGCATCGGGCGCGTCTCGACCGGCACGGCCTCCACGACGTCGCCCTCCCTCAGGACATAGACGCCGAGGTTGCCGCCCGGCAGGTCGATGATCGCCGTCTGCGGCACGGACGGATACGCCGGCGGGTTCTTGAGGTCGGCGAGCACCGTCAGGTACGTGCCCGGCACGAGCAGGCGGTCGGGGTTCGCAAAGCGGAGGCGCAGGATGATCGAGGCCGTCGTCTTCGACATCTCGTTGTCGTCGAAGTCCCACGCGCCCTCCTGGCCGTATTCGGTGCCGTCCGGCAGCATGAGGCGCAGGCGGTTCTCGTCCTGCTTGCCGTCCTTCACCGCCTTGCGCCACGCGAGGAACGCGCGGTCGGTCATCGGGAAGCTCACGCGGATCGGGTCGGTCTGCACGATGTGGGCAAGCGCGCCCTTCGACGGCGCCACGTAGTCGCCGACGTGGGCGGACGTCTTGCCGATCTGGCCGGAGATCGGCGCGTAGATCCGCGCCTTCTTGCAGTTGTACTCGGCGACGACGAGGTTCGCCTTCGCCTGAAGGACGGCCGCGTCGGCCTTCTCCGCTGCCGCCTCGGCGTTGTCGCGCTCGAGCTGGGTGATGCCGCGCTCGTCCGCCTTCTCCATGCGCTCGTAGTAGCGGCGCGCCCGGCGGGCCTCGGCCTCCGCCGCGTTGAGGTCGGCCTTCGCCTGCCCGACGACGGCCTCGTACTTCTCGTCGTCCATCACGTAGAGGAGCTGGCCCTCGCGCACGACGTCGCCCTCCTTGAACTTGATTTCCTTGATGTAGCCGTCGACCTGCGGCAGGAGATCGACCTCGGCCACCGCCTCGGCGTGCGCAATGTACTGCTCCGGCAGGTTGTAGGGCATCTCCTTCACCTCCGCGACGGACACCGTCTGCGCCTGGCCGCGCATCGCCGCCATCTGCGCGGCGCCCTGCGCCGCCGCCTTCTTCGCCGCCGCGGCCGAGTAGATGCCGCAGCCGATCCAGCCGCCGGCCACGCAGACCGCCGCCAACACCAGCGCCGCAATCGCGCTGCCGACTTTCGAGTTCTTTTCGCTCATTTTTTTGTTTTCCTTCTTGTTTCGCTTGAGATTCTCTTAGATTTCAGATTTGAAATTCCAAATTCATCCATTCAATCATGCGCCCATTCGCCCATTCGCCCATTCGCTCATTCGATCATTCGATTATTCGATCATTCGATCATTCGATCATTCTCCCTCACCCCGTCCCAGATCGCGCCGTAGGCGTGGCGCAGCGTCGTCGCCATGTCACAGGCGAGAAAGCGGTCAAGGTGCGCCTGCACAAGCCCGTCCCAGATCGCGAGCGAGACGGTGGCGATCTCCTCGGCGTTGGCCGTCTCGCGGATGCGCCCGGCGGCGACGTCGTTCGCGATCGCCCGCATGAACGCCTCCTTCGGGCCGAACTGGGCGTTCGTCAGCAGGTTCTGGCGCACCGCCGCCATCGAGTCGTCGCCCCAGCGGATTTGGCACTTCATCAGGCGGAAGAACGCCGCGCCCTTCGGATCGGCGACAACCTGTTCGGCGTTGCGCACCATCATCTCGGCCACGGCGGGGAACGTCAGCGCGCCATCCGGCATCAAGTCTTCGATCTGGCGGCGGAACTTCGCGAGCGCGAGGCGCACAAGCTCCTCCAGCAACTTCTCCTTCGAGTCGAAATGCCAGTAGACCGCACCCTTCGTGAGCTTCAGCCGCGCGGCGATGTCGGTGAACGTCGTGTGTTCGTAGCCCTTCTTGGAAAAGAGCGCAAGGGCGCTCGCGAGAATCCTCTCGCGCGTCCGCTGTGCGTCCTCTTTCGTCCTTCTTGGCATAACGGGCGCGTATTATACATACTTTCAGGTAGGTATGTCAAGGGGGGGGGGGGGGGGGGG
>CAKURH010000088.1 GCA_934675625.1 uncultured Kiritimatiellota bacterium | reverse complement strand
GCCGCATTGTTTGCGGCTTCTCCTTGCTCTGCGGTGCGGGAATGGCTTTCGCCGCGTCTGATGCCTCATTGACCTACACATGGACGGGGCCCGCGTCGTTTTCGGGCTATATGCGCTGGGACGAAAATGGCGGCCAGTACTGGTCGGGCGGTGATGCGGAGGACCCCGACGGTCCACTCCCCAAAGACGGTTCCGATATCGTGTTCGACACGACGGCGCAGACGACGACGCTCAGTCTTCGGCTGCCGACGGCGGAGGGCTTTCCGCGTCGTTTCAATTCTCTCGTGCATCGGGGCAAGACGGGGCAGACGTTCTCGTTGCAGAGCGCGGGAAAGTCTGGCCAGCTTCCGCTTCAGCTGGACAATGGCGGCTTGACGACCGACGTCAAGTTCCCGAACATCGGTGATGCCTCGTCTCCGACTCCGATTGAGCTTCTGGCGTCGCAGGCATGGACATCGTCGATTGACCCGTCGTCGTCGGACGCGAGCTCCACCTGGCAGTGCTCGTTCGCATCTGGCCCAGACGTCGAATGGACGCTCAACGGTGCGCAGGCCGTCTTCCTGTCGGGGGGCGATTCGGAGGGGTTTCTTGGAAAGGTGCGCTCAAGCGCGGCACTTTGGCTTTGCCATACGAACCAGTTCGGACGCTTCGGGAGAAAGGGTCTGACGCTGACGAGCGAACTCCAGACGCCGACGCTCTCGCCCGTCCCCGAACTCGTTTTTGCCTATCTGCCGGGCGATTGCGGCGCAGCTGACTGCCCGACGCCGCTTGACCTTGACCTCCAGAGACAGGGAACACGCAAGTACCATACGCTGCCGTTCATTGGCGTCTACACGCATGACGGGACGCAGGACGCGGAAGTGCGCCTGACGGGCGCCTTGTCCGGCACGGTGGCTGACGGCTGCCTTGAACTTGGCCAGACGGGCGGACAGGTCTATCGCGACATCCAGTGGGACCGCCGCAATCCGGGCGCCTATCGCAGCGACCAGTGCCGACTCGTGCTGGCGGGCGACGGCTCCGCCCTTGTCCCCGCTGCGGCCGGTGCGAAGATCTCCGTCTCGACGGTCGTCGCCCTCGAGCGTGAAAACGCGCTGGGTGCCGGAAACGCGGCGTTTGACGTGGCGGTCGGCAGCGCTTGGACGGGCATGCAGAAGCTGACGCCGTTTCTTGCCGGCCTCGTGGGACGAAACGGCGTGACGATTGGCGCGCGGATCCTGTCGCGCTCGAACCACACGTCCAATCTCGGCATGGGGCGGCCGTTTGTCGTGCTGCTTGGCGCCGACGATGCGAGCGAGGTCCGCTACACGGGCGCGCTGGGTCTCACGGAAAAACCGTGGTTCGAGAGAAATGCCCCCGTGATGCGCTTTACGGCCGCGAAGGGCGGCACGGCGCGCATGGAGGGCTACGTTCACAATCCGTACCATACGCAGATCCTCGGCGAGGGCGACGTCGTGTTCTCGTGCGAGACGAACCGTTTCTACGCGGACATCGATGTGCGCGGCGGTCGGCTTGTCCTGTCGAATGCCAGGGCATTGGCCCTTACAGACGCCCAGAACGAACGTCTGCAGACGCCGGTGACGATCAACCTGGGCGACGCCGTTCCCGCCGCGCACGACGTCGATCTCCTCTTCGCAGGCGTCTGGCCGGCGAATGGCGCTGCGGCAGGGCCGGGGACGATTGCCCTTGGGGCGACGGATGACGGCAAGGCCGCCTGCCGCCTCACGTTCACGCGTTCGCCGGGGACGATTGACGGCGTTCAGGTCAAGAGGGGCGATGTCATCGTCATCAATTCGATGTGGACATGCCAGAAGAACGCGGACTTGTACGCAAACGGTGTCTGGAAGGTGGTGGCCGAAGACTGCACCGTCTGGGAGCGCGTCGACTGGCTTGACGACGTGTCGGAGGTGACGGCCGGACACGGCCTGCGCGTCCACGTGCGAGCCGGCGAACAGTTCGGCGGACGGGCGTTCTTCCTCGCGAACTACGAGAACGAGACGTATGACCGGGACGACTGTCGCTTCTCGTTCGGGTCCAAGCCGCTGACCTTCCATGACGAGGCGGCCGCCCGGCCGGATGTCGGCTTCCTGCTGGACGGTGCGTTCACGTGCAAGAACCCCGTCGTTGTCACGGACAACCGCTCGACGGGCGTCTCGGAGCTCGGCGGACGGGTGGCGGGCGAAGCGGTCTTTGCGGGCGCGATCACGAATCGGAAGGGCCGCGTCACGTTCTCGGCAATCGCGGGCGGCACAGTGCGCGTGTCGGGTGACCTCGTTGCGCCGGAGGGTGTCGAGGCCGTTTACGCGAAGACAGGCGCGGGCACGGTTGACCTGACGGAGGCGCAGAATTTCCGCGCGGACGGCTATGCGGTCTCGGATGGCGTCCTGAAGGTGGCGGAAAGCCAGTTCGCAGGGCGGCCGTCGCTTGCGGTGACGGTAGGGGCAGAAGGCTCCGGCACGCTGGAGGTCGAAGGCGATGTGGACTGGACGGGTCGCACGATTGCCGTGACGCTCGCCGGGGACGGCCTGGCGCGCGGCGCGCGCTTCACGCTCGTCCGCGCATCGGGGACGATAACCGGTCAGCCGACCGTCACCGGGCTTTCTCCCGACGACTGGACCTTCTCGCGCGTCGGCTCGGAACTCCGGGCTCGTTTCCGCCAGCCTGGCGTTGTGCTGTTCATCCGCTAAGAAGAAAGCGACATGTCTGTCTGGAAAGTGTGTGGCTCTGTCGGCCTTGTTCTGTCGGCGTTTTCCGCGCAAGCCTTCAACGAGCCGGGGAACATCCTCAGGGATTTTGAGTTCAACGACGCCGAGTCGTGCTGGGGCGTCACGTCGGCCAGGCGCGGGCAGATCGAGTCGTTCGAGGGCCTGGCCGAGCCGCTGTTCTACCTTCAGGGGAAAGGCGCCGGAAGTCTTCACCAGTCCTTCGACGTCGAGGCGCGGACGTGGTATGTCTTGTCGTTCCGCTATCGGCTGACGGCGGACGGGAAAGGGGAGAAGCCGGACGGCGTTCCCTTTGACTGCGCCGTGAACGTTGCGCCCGGCGAGACGGATGCGGCCTTTCAACCGAAGACGCTCGGCGCGATGTGCCTTGGCGCAACGGAGCGATGGGGGCGGGCGCGGCTTTACTTCCAGACGGACGATGCGCCGCGCGCGAGCCTGAACGTCGCGCTCCTGTCCGGCGACTGGCAGGTCGGCCGGATCTTCGTCCGCAAGGCCAATGACCGCGACCGCCTGTACGGCGGTGCGCTCGACGACCCCGGCTTCGAGTCGACGGCGCCCGGCGACCTGCCGTTCGAGTGGCGTGTCACGGGCCGGCACGACGTCCTTCGGCTGACGGTGGCCGAGAACGAGACGAAAGAAGGGCGACGGGCGTTGCGGGCAGCGTTCAGGAAGTCGCTTGCACTCGCGGCGCCGATGTGCGGCTTCGCAAAGAGCGGCGATGCCCTGTGCGCGTCCGTGTGGGTGAAAGCCTCGCGGCGAACGCTTGTCCAGTTCAAGATGACGAACCCGCTGGGCGGCGTGCGCCGGTTCAACTGCCGCGAGTCACTCTGGCTGAAGCCGGGCGTCTGGACGCGCTTCGAGGTCAAGGGCTCTCCGCAATGCCAGCCCGAGCGGCGCGGCTACACGGGCGTCCAGTTCCTTCTGGACGCCCGGACGGAGGACGCGGAGCCGACGACCCTGCTGGTCGATGACCTGAACTATTCTCTCGTGGCGCCTGACGAGGCGTTTGTCGGCGACCCCACGCGGCCGCATTTCCCCAACGCCTCGTTCGAGCAGGGCCCGGCGTTCGCGCGGGCGGATTTCCAGATCGATGCGACGAACGTCAACGACGGCGTCCTGCGCACGTTTGCGGTCGACGAGACGACGGCCGCTGTCGGCAAATGTTCGCTCAAGGTGCGCGGCAACGGCTTCGGTTTTGACACGCCGCCGTTCAGGTGCCACCCCGACAAGCCGTACACGTTCAGTTTCTGGGCGAAGTCCACGAAGCGGATGCGCGTGCGCGCGGGCTTTCCCTATGCGCGCGTGGGCACGTGGGAGATCGGCCCTGCGTGGGCGCGCTACTGCGGCACGGCCGAGCCGAAACGCGCGTACGTTTCGCCCGGCTACTGCAACCTCCGCTTCCGGACGGAGGGCGTCGCGCCGGACAACGTGCTGTGGATCGACGGCATCCAGCTCGACTACGGAGCGGAGATGAAGCCGTTTCGCGCGGAGCCGTGCGAAATCGGCGCGGCCTTTCCGGTCACGTACAAGGTCTTCCCGGTCGGCTCGCGGCAGAAGCTCGACATCCGGCTCGCCAACGGCGGCGCGCGCGGGCTCAAGGGCGAGATCGCCGTCGTCACGCGCGACGTGCGCGGCGAAGCGCTGAAGACGAGCCGGATCCCGGTCGAGATCGACGCCGGCGACACGCAGTCCTTCAGCCGCGCCTACGTCGTCGACGAACCGGGCTACCGCCGCATCGAGACGACCTTCGTCGTTGACGGGCAGCCGATCTGCTCGAACGTGACGACATGCGCGGGCGTCGCCCCGCCGCGGCCCGTGCCGTACGGGAAGAGCTGGGCGGGCATTCTCGGCGGCTTCGACCTGTCGGGGCGGCGCGGAAACACGAGCTCGACGGTCTACTTCATGTCCGGAAGCTGGAACGAGGCGCTCGACACGCTCGCGCTTCTCGGCTACAAGTGGCTGCGGACGATGGGGTGCGGCAACTGGCGCAACACGGAATATCCGCAGGGCACGTACAACTGGAAGTGGGATGACTATCTCGCCGACGCGAAGGCGCACGGCATGGGCGTGATGGTCGAGTTCCTGTGCCACGACGCGCCGCCGTGGAGCCATGGGCGCGAACTTGGGCATCCCGTGCAGGGCGGCTTCACCTACTCCATGCGCCCGGCAGACGTGGAAAGGTTCGCCGAGGACTTCGCGCACCACTATGCCGGAAAGTTCGATGCGATCAACCTCATCAACGAGACGGGCGGGCACCCGCCGGACGATTTCACCGAGCTGATGGAGGCGACGTACAGGGGCTTCAAGAAGGTCGATCCGCGCATTGTCGTGCAGGGGCCGGGATTCCCCGCCAGCCGCTTCCCGACGCTTGTCGAGACGCCCGAACATGAGACGTGGATCGCGCGTGCGCTCGCCTGTGGCCTCAATCGGTGGAACGACGTACACGGCATCCATCCCTACGACTTGGGCCATGCGTACCACATCTCGTCCATCCTGCGCCAGCCGTTCGAGCGATGCATCTCCGACAGCCCGGGCGCGGACGGCATGACCCACTACCGCTACCTGGCGGAGCAGTCGCGCCGGTTCAGGGCCGCCTATGCGAACAACGTCATCTGGGACACCGAGTCAGGTGCGCAGTTCAACACGGTCGCGCCCTGGCAGTTTTCGCCGAGCGAGGGGCGCGCCGACTGGTACGCCGAACGCCTCGCGGCCGCCCGTGCCGTGCGCTGCAACATTCTGCGCTGGTCGGTTGGCGTCGAACGCCAGTTCGCCTTCATGTTCAAGAGCAACCTGATCTACCACGGCCTCGACATGATGAACATCGACATGACGCCGCGCGCGGGCGTGGCGGCGCTCGCCCACTTCAACCGCCTGCTGGACGGCGGCCGCTTCGAGCGGCTTGAGGAACGCGAAGACGGCACGTTCACGGCCTACTTCACGGGTTGGAAGGGCGAGAAGGTTCTCGTCTACTGGACGCCCGACCACGACACGGACGGCGCGCCGGACGGCGTCTTCGCGCTGCCGAAGGGGATTCGGCCCCTCGCGGTCTGCGACATGGAGGGGCGCTCGCTGACGACCTTGCCGCTCTCGTGCGAACCGGTCTATGTCATCTACAGGTGATGGATGCAGGTGATGGAATCGACAAGGAGAACTCAAGCCATGAAAAGAAACAACGCGGTACAGGGACAGGCCAAGAGGTTCATCTTGCCGCTCGTCCTGTTACTGTTCTTTTCCGCTGCGCACGCCGCGACGCTGGAGGTCGCGGCGGGGACGCCGCTCCAGTCCGTCTTTTCGCGCGTGGCCGATTGCCGGGCGGTCTCGCCGGGCGAGACGGTCATCGAAGTGCGGCTGGCGCCGGGCGCGTATCCGCTGGACAAGGCCGCTGTCCTGCCGCCGTCGGCCGGCGGAGACGCGGGTTGCCGGGTCGTCTACCGCAGCGCAGACCCGCAGCGCCCGGCCATCGTCACGGGCGGACGCCGCATCAGGGGCTGGCAAGTCGGGGCCGACGGAGCCTGGCGCGTGACTCTGCCCGAAGTCCGGGACGGGAGATGGAACTTCACGCGGCTCTTTGCCGATGGCGTCCGGCGGTTCCGCCCGCGCTTTCCGTCCGACGGCTATTCGCTGACGGTCTCGAACGTGATTCACGCGCAGACGGGGCCCGTCAAGGAAGAGCCGGGGCTCGTCGCGGGCTTTGCCTACGAAGGGGACGCCATTGACCCGGACTGGTCAAATCGCGCAGACATGGAGCTCTTCAACCTGCAGAAGTGGAACACCTCGCGCATGCGCATCGGCTCGCTTGACGCGGCGAACCGGATCGTCCGCTTCACGGCACCGCGCTACTGCACCTCCGCCCACTCGGCCTATCGCGGCACGCGCTTCTGGGTCGAGAACGTCAAGGAGATGTTTGGCCGTCCCGGCAGCTGGTACCTGGATCGTCCGACGGGCGTCCTGTCCTACATGCCGTGCCCGGGCGAAACGCCGGCGGAAACCGTCATCGAGGTTCCCGTGTCCGAACGGCTGCTGCTGGTGCGCGGCGAGACCGGGCGCGCCGTCGAGAACGTCGTCTTCAAGGACATCGTCTTCACGCTTGACGGCCATTCGACGCCTCCAGAAGGGAGCTTTGCCGTGCAGGCGGCCTTTCAGGTGCCGGCGGCGATCGAGCTCGTGCGCGCGCGGGAAGTCGCCTTCGAGGGGTGCGTCATGACGCGGCTCGGCGGCTATGCGGTGGCGTTTGGCCCCGGTGTCCGAGACTGCCGCATCTCGGACACGCTCATGCGCGACCTCGGCGCGGGCGGCGTCAAGATGGGGGCGCCCTACAAGGGCTACGCCGACCTGCCGACGGACAGCCCGCAGCCGATGGGCGAGACGGTCGCGGGCTTCGACGGGAAGGCGTGGGACCTGACGCATCACATCACGGTCGAGAACTGCCGCGTGACGGGTGGTGGACGCGTCTTCCCGGATGCGGTGGGCCTTCTCTGTCTCCGGGCGTCGCACAACCGGTTCCTGCACAACGAGATCGACGACCTCTACTATTCGGGCGTCAGCGTCGGATGGGACTGGTCGTGCCTCCCGACGATGTCGCACCACAACGAGACCGCCTACAACCACATCCACGACATCGGCCAGCGTCTTCTCTCCGACATGGGCTTTGTCTATCTCCTTGGACGGGCTCCCGGGACAAGCGTCCACCACAACTACCTACACGACGTCAGCGTGTTCGCTTACGGCGGCACGGGCATCTACCCGGACGAGTCGTCGAGCGGGGTCGAGATCCATCACAACCTTGTGCGCGACACGGTTCGCAGCTATCATCAGAACCTGAACGGCGACGTGCGCAATCTCGTTCACGACAACGTCTTCCTCTTCGGCCGGATCCTTCAGTATGACCTCCATGTGCCCGCGACGAATCCCGCGAACGTCGAGGTCGAGTTCATGCGGAACGTGTTCGTCTGGCGTGCGCCGGGAAAGGCGGCACGACCGGGCGTCCGCTATCCGAAAGGGCGCGCGGCGGCAGACTTCGAGATCCCTTTCGGCGCGGGGCTTCTCGCCGCCAGCAACGTCTACTGGCGCACGGACGGTGCCGCCGCCGCGTTCGGCGCGCCGGAGGCGTGCGACTTCGCGACCTGGCGGCGGGTGACGGGCACGGATGCGGGCAGCGTCTACGCCGACCCGCTGATCGAGGACCTGCCGAACGGCGGCATTCGCTTTCGTCCGGGATCGCCGGCGCTCACGCGCGGAATCGACGTGCTGGACGTGGACGAGACCGGGCCCGTCGGCGGTGCGCCGAGATGCGCCGCTTTCCTGGACGCCCCAGTGGCGAAGCTCTATCACGAGCGCACGACGTCCATTTCGGACGGACGGCTCGTGCTGGCCTTCGACGAGACGAATGCCGGGTTCGAGCTTCGCGACAGGCTGACGGGCGCGGCATGGCGGGCCGACGGGCATCAGGCCGTCTCGAACGTGTTCTCGTCAGTTCGCACCGTCAGCCGGACGTCGGCGAACGAACTCGCATTCCAGTGCTCGGTGAATGGCGTCGACGGCTTTGACCAGCGCAAGGTAGCGCTTCGCCTCGTCTCCGGCGTCCTCGTGGTGGACATCGTGCGTGAGGCTCGCGTCGGCTGGCCGATGCCGGGACGCTTGAACGACCTGGATGACATAGCCTATCCGTATCTGATCGGGCCGGTCAACGGCGCGGCACGGCAGCAGACTGTCGAGGTCGTCCGCAACGCAGTCATTTCCGTCATTCCGTAGGTCGGGGAAGGGGGTGTGCCGTGAGCATTGGCATGCGAGGGGGAGTGTTGTTTCTGGGCGCGCTTTGCGCTTGCCTTGGCGTCTCGGCGGACGCATTCTTCGGTCGCGTCGATGGGCTGGTCTACCCGGTTCGCGACAGGATCGAGTGCGAATCGCTCAACGGCACGTGGGATCTCAGCATCGACGGCGGTCCCTGGCAGAAGGCGCAAGTTCCGGGGACGTGGGAAAACCAGGGGTTCAAGCGAGCCGAATACTCGACGTGTGTCCCGGACACGTGCGGGCGCTATCGCCGAACGTTCGCGTGGAACGCCTACCGATATGAAGGGCGGCGCGTCATCGTTCGCTTCGACGGTGTCATGTACGGCTTTTCGCTTTTCGTCAACGGGACGAAGGTCGGCGAGGCGGATAGCGCGTACAATCTCAGCCAGTTTGATGTCACGGATGCGCTGGTGAAGGGCGAGAACGTTCTTGAAGTCCTTGTGAAGGGACGTGTGCCGCATGCGGGGTTCGACCAGTGTGACGACTGGGCCTTTGTCGGCATCACGCGCGACGTGACGCTCTTCACGGTCGGCAACAACTGGTTTTCGGATTTCGACTTGCGCACGACCGTGGCAAGGGACGGGCATGCGGACTTGGCGCTTCGCGTCTTTCTCGGCGGGGTGAGGTCGCTGACTCCAGGCGCGCGCCTCAAGGTTGCGCTCCTCGATTCGGCCGGTCTCGAGACCGTTGGCTGGGACGTCGTGGCGAAGGACGGCCTCAACATGCTGTCTGGCCGTGTGGACACGCCAGACCTTTGGACGGCCGAGACGCCAAACCTCTATCGGTTGCAGATGCTGCTCTTTGGGGCTGACGGACGGCTGATCCAGCGGCTGGTCAAGGAGGTCGGCCTCAAGGATGTGCGCGTTGAAGGGACGCGTCTGCTGGTCAATGGGCGGCCTGTCTTTCTCCGGGGCGTCTGCCTCAACGAGACGGATCCCCTCCACGGGCGCGCTTTCACGCGGGACGATTTCCGGTGGCGGTTGGAGTCGATGAAGCGCGCGAACGTCAACTTCATCCGAACCGCGCACTATCCCTTCGCGCCGTCGTTCTACGAGGAGTGTTCGCGCATGGGCTTCTACGTCGCAGACGAGATTCCCTATGCGTCCGGCGGACGCCGGGAGCTGGGGAGCCTCGCGACGTTGCCGTGCTTGCTGGATCGTGCGCGGCGGACGGTCTTGCGCGACAAGAACGAGGCCTGTGTCACGCTCTGGTCGGTCGGCAACGAAAATCCCTATCCGGAGCAGACGCTCGGTCCGGCGCTTGATCTCGTGAAGTCGCTCGACCCCACGCGCCCGCGGCTCATGCCGCATCCGAAGGTGTTCGACGACGAAAAGACCCTGCGTGGATTCTTGGCCGCGACAGAAGGGCGGCAGGAGATTCTGTCGATTCACTATGCCTCCCGGGAGACGCTCGACTGGGTGCGCGGGATCTGCACGAACCTGCCGATCGTCATGACGGAGCATTCGCACGCGCGCGGCAATGCGTTTGCCGATTTCGAGTGGCGTCAGAAGTATCTCCAGGATCACGACCAGATGGTCGGCGGCTCGATTTGGCATTGGCACGACCATGGCATCCTTCAGGACGAGACGCAGATGGACGAATTTCGCATGTCCGGCAAATGGCCGAGCAGACCGCAGATGCGGGTGCGCTACAAGTACACGCAACCTGAACATCAGGGCGTCTGGACGGATCCGCGCCATTTCATCGACAGCTACGGCGGCTACGGGTCGGACGGCATCATGTTCGCGACGGGATGGGAGAAGGAGTCGTATTGGCTTGTACGCAAGCTCTACGCGCCGATTCGACTCTCATGGGACGGCCAGAAGCTGAAAGGTGTCAACCGACATGATTTCCTGTCGGCGTCCGGGCACACGCTCGACTGGCGCGTGGCAGACGACCTGACGGGCGCCGTGCGGGAGCGCGGTGAGATCGCGCTGTCGGCTCTGGCTCGCACGACCTTCGAGATCGTTCCGCCAATCACGTCGCCGTTGCGCCATGCGATTCTCAGGGTTCGCGTGCTCGCCCCTAATCGGTTGCCGGTCTGCGAGGACGCTTGGCGTCTGGACGAGACGTCGCCGTCGCGCGCCTTTGCGTTTGGGTCGGCCGGGCGGCTGCTTGTCGATGAGAAGGGCTCGTTTGTCTGGACGCGGGATGGTCGGCGCACGGAACTGCCGCTCGTCCTTCGGACGAATCGGCGTCCAGGTCTCAACCAACTCAAGAACCGCAGCCAAATTGAAATGAAAGGCATCGCCGAGCATTGGGACAGAATCCGCGACTGGAAGATCGGCGACGACTGGATCACGAACTATCTGGCAAAGGCCCATGTCCTGTCCGTGGACGGTCAGGGTGATGCGAAGATTCTCCGCTGTCGATGGCTGAAAGACGAGAATCCGACGGCATCGTCGTTCTTTGACGCAACGCTGACCGTTCGGACGCTGCCTGACGCCGCTTTGTCGGTCGACTACGTGATCAGGGCCTCGGACGACATGCGCGCTGAGCTCATCGAGCTGGGACTGGGCTTTGACTTCGGTGCGTCGCTGCGACGCGTAGACTGGGATGGCCTCGGCCCTTGGACGTCGTCCGATGGCAAGTCCATGCACAACGAGCCAGGAGTCTTCGCGCTTGACCGTGATGACATCCGATTCGATGGATTCCGCCAGAAGACGCGAAACCTATTCGTGTCTGACGGTCGGTACGGGTTGATCTTCCGGCCTGCTGACGGGCGTGTCATCTTTGAGGGGTTCAAGGGACGGACGGTACTGACGACGGCAGACGTGATGACGAGTTACAGCGCCAGTGAGCCCCTGCGTCGACAGATGGGGGCGTCTTGGCGCGGGGCGTTTGTGATTCGCCCGGCAGACGCGGGGACGGCTCTTCCGGGCGCCGCCCCCGTCTACCCGTTCACCAGTTGGTACGGTTGGTGAGAAAACATCTTCGCTAAATACTATCGAAACAAGACGCGATGCTGATTGAGAGGGCGCGTTTCATCGGGCCGTTGACGCTTGGAACCTCTTTCTGATATAATACACCCTAAAAACTGACGTGGATTGTCTGAAATAGGGGTCTGTTTGTGTATAGGAATGCAGAAAATGAGATGCTTGCATGGTTTTCTTCTGTCCGAAGAAAGCCTCTCGTCTTGCGTGGGGCCCGGCAGGTCGGCAAGTCGACATTGGTTCGGCAATTTGCGGCGGCGCAGAATCTTGTCCTCAACGAGATCAATCTTGAACGCCATCTCAATCTAGCCAGGGTCTTTCGTTCGCTTGACATTTCGCGAATCGTGGAGGAGTTGAGCGTGCTTGTCGGGCGCAGGGCCGATGCACCGGGGACTTTGCTGTTTCTTGACGAGATTCAGGCTGTTCCAGAGGCGTTGGCGGCCTTGCGCTACTTCCATGAAGACCGTCCGGATCTTCCGGTCGTTGCCGCTGGGTCTCTTCTGGAGTTTGCGCTTGATGCCAAGCGGCTTTCGATGCCTGTCGGGCGTGTCACGTACATGTATTTGGGGCCGATGGGCTTTGACGAGTTCTTGCGGGAGGTCGAGCCGGAGCTGGTTGGCTATTGCCGTCAGGCCGCCGTCGAGCGGACTGTGCCAGAAATGGCGCATGAACGGTTGAAACGTCGCCTGCGGCAGTTCATGTTCGTTGGCGGCATGCCCGAAGCCGTGCTTGCGTATTCGCAGGAGGGACTGACGGCCATGTCGGAGGTTCAGCGGATGATTCTTGAATCATACGAAGACGATTTCGCGAAATACGCGCAGGGGGTCGACCTTGCGCTGATGCAGGAAATCTTTCGCAATCTGCCGCCGCAATCCTGCAAGAAGGTCAAATACGTGAATTATTCCCGGGAGGTTGGGTCTCGGGAGGTCAAGGCCGTGTTGAGCCTCTTTCGGAAAGCGCGTGTCTGCGCCGAGGTTCGGGCGTCGAAATGCGAGGGGCTTCCGCTTTATGCCGAGACTGAGGAAGGCGTGTGGAAAGCCCTTTTCCTGGATGTCGGGCTGATGAACCGCGCGTGCGGCGTTGACTGGCAGATGCTGGAGCGGATGGATGACATTCGGTTCGTGAACGAGGGCGCGATGGCGGAGCAGTTTGTCGGGCAGCATCTCTTGTATGCGTCGGGATGCCTGGAGAAGCCTCGCCTGGCCTACTGGCTGAGGGAAGGCGGAAAGAACAATGCCGAGGTCGATTTTGTCTTGGCGCGCGGGGGCGAGATCCTTCCTGTCGAAGTCAAGGCCGGTGCGGCCGGGACGCTCAGGTCTTTGCGTGAGCTGATCTTGGCCAAGCGATTTCCGCGAGCCCTTCGGTTTGACCTCAATCGACCGACGACGCAGGTCGTTCCGCTGACGACGGATGCGGGAACGGTCTCGTATACGCTCGATTCGCAGCCCCTGTATGCCGTGCCGTTTGAAGCCGTTCGTGCCAAGGTGACGCTTGAGCCGCACGAGGACGGCGGAAACGTGGTATAATATGCGGCCTATGAACTTCCTGCCGGCAGATTACGTCATACTCGGCGTCGCGGCCGTCGCCGCGTTCTTCGGGCTTGTCGGCGGCTTCTCGGGCGCGCTCGCCTTTCTCGCCGGCACAGTCGGCGGGGCGGCGGCGGGGCGTCTCGCCTGGTCGGCGTCTCTCGCCTGGTTTGACGCCGCCTGGGCGCGCGCGCTCGCGTCCCTCGCGCTCGCGCTTGTGGCGTTCGGCTTTGTACGGAAGATTGTCCGGCTGGTCGTCCACAACATCCTCGCCCAGCCGGGGGACGCGATCTTCGGCTTTCTCGTCGCCGCCGTGAGCGGCTTCGCCCTCGCGCTGACGGCGGCCCATCTGCTTGTCCTTTCGGATCTCTGGCCGGTCAAGTCCGTCCTGCTGGATCAGACGTATGCGCTTCTGGGGGCGTCATGAGCGACGGCGAAGAGCTGCTGGCCGAGGCGCGCGCCTACGAAAAGAACCTTTTGAACTTTTTCTGCCGTCAGGGCGTTCAACCCTCTGAGGGAGAGGATCTCGTTCAGGAGACGTACCTGCGGCTGTGGAACTACCGCCGCGCGTACAAGCCGACGGCGAAGCTCTCGACCTTTCTCTTTGTGCTCGCGCGGCAGGTTCGCATCGACGCCCTGCGGCGGCAGACGCGCCGCGAGAGCCGCGAGGAGGGATGGGGGCGGGAGCAGCCGACGACGGCGGGGCCGGGCGCGCCGGGGACGCGCGCGGACGTCCGCTGGGCGTTGGCGCAGCTGTCGGAGCCCCTGCGCGAGGTCGTCGAGCTTGGGGTCTTCCAGGAGCTCCCCTACGCCGAGATCGGCGAGATCCTGGGAATTCCGGTCGGCACCGTGAAGTCGCGGATGTCGAACGCACTGAAGAAACTGAAGGAGATATTCGATGACGAAAGATCTTGAGCGAACGCTGGACGAGCTGGGGCCCGACTATCGTGCGGTCGTCAAGCGGCTGACCGACGCCTACCCGCCGACGGACGCGCGACCGTGCGGACGCGGGCTGCTCGGCTCCCGGCACGCGGTCGGCTATCTTGCGGCGGCGTCGCTGCTCGTCTGCGTCGGGCTGTGCGTCTTCTTCGGCGCGTCCCGCCGCGCAGGCGTCGTGCCGTCGGCGGCGTCGGCGCGCGTCTACACCGTGCGCGCGACGACGGCCGAGAACGAATACCGCCTCGCCCTGATCCGTGACGATGCGGCGGTGCAGGAGATGATCCGCACGCAGAATCCGGACGGCTCATGGCAGAACGACTTCCTGACGCGGCGGAATGCGGAGGCGCTGAAGGGCTGCCGGAGTCCGGAGGCGCAGATCGCCTACAAGAAGGCCATCCGCAACCTGCGCGCGCGCGGCGTCCTCTGACCGCTTCCGCCGACCCGAGGCCGCCGTTTGCGCCTTGCGGACTTGCGACGGGGTGTGGTATAATGCGTGCCATGAAACGTTTCCTTTCCCTTGTTGCCCTGCCGCTTTTGGCGGGGTGCCTGACGTCCGCGCCGCCGGAAGTCTCGACCTGGACGATCGAATTCACGCCCGCGCCGTCGGCGGCGTCCGTCTCGGCGGCCGAGAGCCCGTCGCGCGGGAGCGTCCGCATTTCGCAGGTGTCCGTGCGGGCGCCGTATGACGCTCGGTCGCTCGCCGTGCTGCGGTCGGACGGCTCGCTCGCCTTCGACCCCTACAACCAGTTCGCCGCGCCGCCCGCCGCGCTCCTGAAGAGCGCCGTGCAGGACGCCTTTCTCGCGCGCGGCGCGTTCCGCGCGGCGGTTCCCGCCGCGTCCCAGCTGACGACGGACGTTTCCGCCGAGACGACCGTGACGCGCCTCGCGCTCGACTGCCGGACGCCGGGCGAACGGCGCGCGACGGTCGCGCTGACGGTGCTGCTGCTGAAGGATCGTGCGGTCTTCGCCTCGGCGCGTGGCGAAGGCTCGGCGGATGCGGCGGACGGCAACTACTCGCGCGCGTTCTCGTTGGCGTTCTCGCAGGCCGTTGCGGCGGCACTCGCCTCGTTCTGATGCGCGACTTCATCTCCTTCCTGTCCTTTCTCGGCGAGTCCGCGTGCTGCGCGGTGTCGGCGCTCGCGCATCCGCGCCAATTCCGCTTCGGCGATTCGGCGCTGGCGTTCCAGCGCGCGTCGTTCGACGGCTTCCCGGTGACGGTTGGCGTCGGCTTCCTCCTCGGCGTCATCCTCGCGTTCCAGTGCGCGGCGGCGCTTCAGATGTTCGGCGTCGAGGTCTACGTCTCCGACATGCTCGCGATCGCGCTTTTCCGCGAACTGGGGCCGATCATCACGGCCATCATCCTCGCGGGCCGTACGGGCAGTGCGTTCGCGGCGGAGATCGGCACGATGAAGGTCGACGAGGAGCTGGACGCGCTGACGACGATGGGTCTGCCGCCTGTCCGCTTCCTCGTGCTGCCGCGCGTCGTCGCGGCGGTTCTCGCGATGCCGATCCTCACGATCTTCGCGGAGATCGCGGGGCTCGTGGGCGGCGCGCTTGTGCTGGAGACGATGCACGTGCCGCAGACGGTCTACTGGCAGCACGTGACGTCGATCTCGACCGTTTCCATGATCCTCTTCGGCCTCGTCAAGAGCATGGGCTTCGGGCTTCTCGTCGGACTCATCGGCTGCGCGGCCGGGATGCGCACGAAATCGACGGCGGACGGCGTTGGGCACGCGGCGACTTCGGCCGTCGTCGGCTCGATCGTCGCCATCGCCGTGTCGGACGGCCTCATCGCCGTCATCAGCAACGTCTGGGACACCTGACCGCGCCTGGCGGACAGTCGTCCGCATCATAGGCCCGTCTCGCACGTCCTGTCGCTTGCCGACGGGCCAAAAAATGCGTCACTGCCCGGTTGTGAACGGAGGTTCGCGCACGAGAGGCTCGTTGTCGTTTGATTCAGCAGACCGCTCCAAGCACACGGGTGCAACGAGATATTTATGCAGAGTCAAAGGGGTTTAGCCGCAGAGAACGCAAAGGACGCAAGGCTCATGCCG
>CAKURH010000087.1 GCA_934675625.1 uncultured Kiritimatiellota bacterium | reverse complement strand
TCCGTCGAGAACAGCAGAGAGGCGAAGTCGATCTCCGCCGACGCCATCTGCACGGCCAGCGCGAGCGCGGCCGCCAAAAGTCTCCGGAAGCTGTCTGAAGGGCACCTCATCTGCCCCACATTGTAGCATAAAGACGCTCCCCGCCTCTACCTCTATTTTCATAGAGAGCCGACGGGAAGCCGCCGCCAGATGCAGAGGCGCGTCTTGCCGTAGGTGCGGTCGCGCAGGAGATTCCAGCCTGGCGTCTCCTCCGCGCGCTGCACGGCTGTCATTTCCGCGATGAAGAGTCCGCCGGGCCGCACGACGTCGCGCGCGGCAAGCGTCGCCAGAACCTGCGCATACCCCTTCTCTTCGCCCAGCGCATACGGCGGATCGGCAAAGGCAATCGAGAATCCCGGCCCCGCATACGTCGCGAGGTAGCGGTAGCAGTCCGCCGCGACAACCGCCGCGGACTGTTCGCCCTGTCCCGCCTGTCCGAAGTGGCCGCCCTGTTCTGCCAGTGCGTCTCGTCTTGACTGTCCTAATCGTCCTCCCTGTCCGGGCAGTCCGACCGCACCCAGGTTCTCGTTCAGGACGGCAAGATGCCGACGGTTTTGCTCGACGAAAGTCGTCGACCGCGCGCCGCGCGACAGGGCCTCCAGCCCGACCGCGCCGCAGCCCGCGAAAAGGTCAAGGAAGTCGCAGCCCGCGAGTTCGGGCGCCAGGATGTTGAACAGCGCCTCGCGCACGCGATCCTGCGTCGGACGAATCGCGTCCGACTTCGGCACCTTGAGATTGCGCCCGCCAAATTTTCCGCCTGTAATTCTCATTTTTCGCGCGGAGTATAGCATAAATGTCCGAACCGGACAAGCGAGCCGCGCCTTCCCATTTCTTTCGGCTCTACCGCGCCGGCTCGGCTTCTACCGCAGCAGTTCGTCGTCCGCCAAGGCGGGCGGATGAGATCCGACGATGCCGAAATACGTCTGAAAGCGCGTCTCGTCCGCAAACGGCACAAACGTGGCCGTTCGGTCGCCCTGCCGATGATTGACGTCCTTCAACACGACCGCGATGCCGTCGTCCGTCTTGCGGAGCGGAGAGTCGCCATCGATTCTCAGACAATCGACACCGCCGCGCCAAGGTACGTCTTTCGTCGAAAGCGCATACACGAGCGGGCCGCAGAGGACAGCCGCCTTGCCCGCCTGGAAGCGACGCCCCGCGACAAGACGCGGCACCATCGGGAACGTGACCTCCAGGCGGTTCGTTCCCGCCGAATGCCGACATTCTCGCCAGCGTCCGGCATCGGCCAGCCCCGTCCAGCGCGGCACGCGCAGAAAAATGCGACCGGCCTTTTCGGCTCGCACCGTCAGGCGAACCTGTCCGTCTCGCGGGTAGCCGGTTTCCATCTTGATTTCAAGACCCTCCGCTTTCAGGTGCGCGGGCGCGTAAAGGTTCACCGCCACGCCGTCCGCACGGCGCGTGAAGACCGCATCGGGAATCTCGAAGACCATGCGCCGAAAATTGTTGGGACAGCAGTAGGTGTCGCCCTTGTCCCACCATTCGCCCGGCTGGTCGAACGGCGTGAAGTAGCGGTGTTTGCGTCCGTCTGCGCTCTGCGCGGCGAAGAAGGCGTTGTAGAAGACGCGCTCGTAGAGGTCGCCATACCGGGTTTCCGCGTCCTCCGCCGCCAGGCGCAGGGCGGTCAGCCGCAGCAGGTACGCCGTCGCACACGTCTCGCCCCACTTGCCGCGACCGAGCTGCGAGTCGTCCCAGATCTCGCCCCAGTGGTTGCCGCCGCTGAACGTGCCGGACACCGACAGCCAGTCGCCGAACGCACGGCGAAACGCCTCGTCCGTCGAATCGAAGAGCGTCGGCGAGCGACGGCCCGTGAACGCGGCGTATTCGCACTGGGCGAGCGCACGTTCCAGCCACGTGTAGACGTGCGCGACGCCGTTCACGGGCAGGATGCGGTCGTAGTCGTCGTTTGTGCCCTCGATTCGGTAAACATTGCGGCAGAAGTCGGCGTAGCGGCCGTCTCCCGTCGCGCGAAAGAGCCACAGGAGCCCGCTTTGCAGACCCAGGTTGACGGCAACGCGGTTCGCAAGGATGAAGTCGCCAAGCCGTCGCGCCGCCTCCCGCGAAACGGCGTCGCCGAACCAGATTGCATTGCGCGACAGCGCCTGCAGAAAATAGGCCTGCTCGTGACTGTCCCACTTACCGGGCCGGCCCGCATACATCGAAATCGACCCGTCCGCCGTCTGCGTGGCGATCGTCTCGCGCAGCCACTTGTCCTTGAACATCCGCATCGCCTCGCCGCCAATCCCGTGCGCAGCCGCCTTGACGAGCGCATCGAGGGCCATCGACCAGCCCGTGAAGCCGCCCCAGATTTCCGGCTCCTCGCGGCGGACGCGAAAATGCCGCAGATACGTCCGCTCGATGTCGAGACGCATCAGGGCGTCCGCCGCCACCGCCATCCGCCGTCCGATCTCGCCGCCGACCGTCACCTCGCCCGGCGCAAACGGCGCGGCCACAAACGCCACGCCCAGCAGAAGCGCCGTCACGGCCGTGCTCCTTTCGCCGCCCGCGCGTCCCGCGCCGCCTGAGCATCCCGCATCCGCTTTTCGTCCAGCTCGCGCGTTTCCTCGTCCGTGAACCGCACAAGCGTGTTGTCGCGCCACCGCAGGGGATATTTGCTCGCCCCCCGGTAGAGCCGCGCGTGCGGACTCGTCTTCACAAAGTGGCAGTTCGCGACGGTCAGGTTGCCGTCCACGTGGTCGATCGCCAACGGATCGTCCATCTTGAACACCTCGTAGTTGTTGAAGACGGCTGAGTTGACGACGCGCGCGTGTCCGCGCACGCGAAAGCCGACCTTCGCCGTGTCGGCATAACAGGCGTCAAGAAGCGTGTCCCAGTTGTCGAGGTCGAACGCGACGGAATCCTTCAGGTACTCGCACGCCCCGGCGGCGTTGCGCACCATCCCGCCCCAGACGTGGCAACGTGCGAGACGGCACGAACTGTTCCGAAGCCGCACACCGACGGTGTAGTCAACGACGAAGCAATCGACGAAATGGCAGTCGCTCAATTCACTCTCCATGCCGACGTTGCCCGCCATGCCAGGCCGGTCGCAGATGCAGTAGACGTCACGGACGACCGCCTCGTATCCGCCACCCGCGCGACCCAGTTCCTTCGCGCCGAGCTTCAGACCAAAACGCCGTCCGTTGCGGAGCGTCAGCCCCGAAACCTCCATCCGCCGAAAGCTCCGCACGCGCAGACAAGAGGCGCGTCCCTTGCCGTCGACCTCGCCGCCACGGATGAAGAGGTTGTGGTCGGCCATCGGCCGTCCGCCGCCCGCCTCCATCACAGCGCCGGAATAGTCGATCACGAAATCCAGGTCAGCCGTCGCCACGAGCCGCGCGGACTTGTGGAGCCACAGCGATGCACCGTTCGTGACCATCAGCGTCCAATCAATGAGATAGACGCCGCGCGGAAACCAGACGATGCCGCCCTTTCCCGCCTTCTCGACGGCCCGCAGGATTCGCGCCGCATCGGACGTATCCCCGTCCAGTCGCGCAAACTCGCCGACATCGGCGTCGCACAGGGGGCTTGCCATCAAGCCACCGCGCACGGCAAGGGAAAAGGCCGCACAAACCAGAATCTTTCGCATATCCATGTCTTCAGCCTCCTTTCAGCGAATCAGCCACAACAGCCCCGGAGAGACGAGCCTCAGTTCCTTCTGCGCCGCCCAATCCTCGACGGCATAGCGTCCGCGCCCTTCGCGCAGCCAGACAGCCGTGCCCGAAAGCGTCCCGTAGCCGACAAACGGCACCGTCCCCCTCGGACGCGGCGAGACGTTCACGCGAATCGTCCCCGACAGCGAAACGTCGCCCGTGACGTCAAAGAGGCGATAGGCCATCGCGTCATCCGACATCGAAACGCGGCGGACGATCCGTGCGCCGTCCGCGAGCGACAGCGCGGCGAGGCGACAGTACGGAACGGAGCTCGCGAGCGTCGCGCCCTTTCCGACGGACAGCGTCGCCTGTGGCGCCAGCGCCGCCGAGACGGACTGCCCAGCGAGGAATGCGGGCGGTTCGGACGTCCCATCGCCGACGCCAAGCCACTTCTTGCGCAGGTACGTGACAAGCGCATGCTCTTCCGCCTCCGTCAGCGGCTTCGTGAACGCGATGAACTCGCCCATCTCGCCGCGCCAACTGCGGTTCTTGTCGCTGCCTTCGCCATAGACCTGCACGGTGTCCCAGTTGCCGCCACGCGCGCCAAGCGCAACGCGGTCGATGTCGAACGGCACAAGGGACGCCTGCCCGAACGTTCCCGCAACCGTCGCCGCATTCGGATCGGACGCCGCGTCGAGGCGCGTCCCGTAGACGGACGCCGGCGCCCCATGCGCGATAAGGATGGCGGCCTTTCCCGTCAGAGCCGGGTCGTTCGCCGGCTTGATGACGACAGACCCGCTCGCCACGTTTCCGTTCTGCACCATGCTGATGCCGCCCATTCCGTCGCCGTTCGACTTCTCCGTCATGAAGAACGAGCCGGACTGCGCATCGTCGTTCGCGCCGACGTTGCCCTTGTAGAACGACCACGCGCCGCCATACAGCCCCTTGCCCAGCTCATCGGCATAAGCCGTGCGCTTCAGGACGGCGTAGACGTGCAACGTGTGCATCGCCTCGGCGTTGTTAACATACGCATTCTCCATGCACAGGGCGGACAGCCCGTCGAACGAAAGCGTCGCGTGTCCGTTCAGGCCGTTTGCGGACAGCGTCGGATAGGCGACGTCGTACTTCCATGTCGCGGGGCTCTTGGCGCGTCCGAACCTGCCGCCCGCCCGGCCCTTGTTCGCAAGGCCGGCGACGTGGACGCCGTCCGCGTCCAGCGTGACCGTCGCCGCGTCCGACGGATCGATCCAGATGTCCGCCCGCGAAACCGTCTGCGTCGCCGTGAGTGCCAGAGTCCCTTCCGCGACCGCGACGGCGGATTCCGCCCGTGCGCCAAAGGCGAGTTCGCCCGCGCCCGTCTTCCGGACTGCCGCCGTGCCGGCGAACGCGCCGGACGCAAAGGCCGTCGCCTGTTCCGGCACCTCGATCGCGACCGCCGCCTCGGCCGTGTCTGCCGCAGATGGTGCGGACGCAGGCGAAGCCGTGAACCACTTCGCCTTCAGGCAAGCCCGTATCGACTGCTTCTCCGCATCCGTCAAGGCGCGCGAGAAGACGAGCAGTTCGCCAATCTTGCCGTTCAGCATGCGTTTCGCGTAGGCGGCGCCGCTGTTCATCATGCGAGCCCCCAGCACCATCGTCTCGATCTTGCGTCGGAAATCGGCGACAGACGAGACGTCTGCGGACTTCGTGCTGTCACGAGCCTCCGCGTCCGTCGCGTCCCAACCCAGCGCCATGGATGTCTCGCCGCCATTGATCTCATGCTCGTGCAACAACGGTGCGAAATCATCCGTCACGCTGCTACGCGCATCTGCCGCAATGTAGGTCTGCACGACACCGCCCGCCGCGTTTGCGTAGTTCGCGTAGCCGAAGGGACGTCGTGGTCCGTCCTTTGTGTAGTAGGCGACGGCGCCGGGCAGGTTGCTGTCCTCCGCCCACGCCGACTGGACGGCGCCGAACGCGAAGGGGCCGGACCAGAGTCCCTTGTCCTCCGCCGCCTCCCAGGCATCCCATTTGTAGACGGCGAAGAGCGTGAAGTGTTCCGTCTTGTTCGTGTAGCCGAGATGCAGCGACTGTGTGCCGTCAAAGGCGAGCGCGGGCAAGCCATTGATGCCGTCCGCCGCCAGTGTCGGCGGAATGTCCGTCACGTTGCCCACCGTCTGCGCCGCAAAGGCCCCTCCCGCCGTGCCGCGGTTGGCGATGCGCGACACGGCCTCGCCGTCCGCCGCATCGAGCCGTGTCGCGTCTATCCAGACGTCGGCGCTCCGCAGGATGGCGCATTCGGACGAGACGTCCGCCGCCAGCAGTGCGCCGTCCTCCAGGCGAATCCGTGCGCCGCCCGTGCAGACAAGCGACAGGCCGGGAGAAAGCGAGACGTCGCGAGCGAGCGTCAGCGTGCCGCCCTGCACGTCGCACGCTCCGTCCAGCGAACTGGAGGCAAGAAGCCGCAACTCGCCCGCACCCGTCTTCGTCAGGCCGTGTCCCGGAATCCGGGAGGCCAGCGCGGCGTTGACCTCCAGCGTCGCGCCATACGCCACGTCGAGGGAATCGACGCGGCTGACGACATCGTTTCCGCCAGTTGAAGGCCTGTACACGTCGCCCAGGCAGAATGCCTTGCCGACGATCTTCGACGGCGTTTCCGACGGCAAGACCTTCAGTGTGCCGAGCGCGGCGGCCGCCAGTTCGTCGTCCCTCCAGAGATGCAGCGCGGCGCCCGTCATCTCCAGGTTGCAGAGATGCGAGCGACCGTAGGCGTAGACCGTGCTGCCATCGAGGAACCGAGTCTGCGCGAAGTTCCACTTCGGGATGTCGCCGCCGAGGACGAGCGCATTCTGGCAGAGGAGGGTCGTCCCCGCTCCAACCGTCAGCGTCGAGGACGGCAGGTTGCCGAGGTCATACGCCATCCAGACGCCGAGGCTGACCTGGCCGCCGCCGTCATAGGCGAGTTCCGTGTTGCGCATGACCGTGAACTTGGCGCCCGACAGGGACAGCGTCTTGCCGGACGGCGCTCGCCATGTCGCCAATCCGGGCCCGTTGGTCACGGCGTGGCTGTCCGTATCGACCGTCAGAGACTCCCGCGCCAACAGCCCCCCGCCGCAGAGCGTGAGCGGCGCACCGTTCGCCCCCAGGGCCGCCGCACTGTCCGCCGCAAGGAAGCCACCCTCCACGCGCGTACCGCCCGTGTGCGTGTTCACACCCGCAAACGTCTGCGTCCCCGAACCCGTCTTCACGAGGACGATGTTGCCGGAAACCGTGCCGGAGAAGATGGCCTCGTCGCCGTCACCGCAGTCGACCGTCAGCGTCGTCCGCGTCTCGGACGTGTTTGTGATCTCGCCCGAACCAGTCAACCCGCCGGAAACGGCGCGGTCAACGCCGCTGAGGTCAAGCGTTCCGTCAAAGACCTCGGCGCCAGCAACAGCCGCAAGGCCCACCGCGCAGACGCACGTCAAAAAGTTTTTGTTGCTCATTTCGCACCTCCTTCGGCCGTGGTTTCGCTTTCGCTTGTGACTTCATCGTAGACACGCACGTAATCGACCCAGAACTCGTCCGCCGCGCCGTTCTCGGCCGCCAGCTCCGGCGACGGCCGGTCGCGCGTCCCGTCCCGGTAGCCGAAACATTCCGTCGAGATGAGGATGAACTGCTCGCGCTGCGAGACGGCGCCTCCGAGGTCGGTGCGCCCCGTCTCCTTCCCGTCGATGTAGAAGACGTAGTTCGTCGGAGTCCAGAGGCAGCCGAACGTGTGCCACGCCGCCTTGTCCTCCGGATGCTCCACGCCCACGTGGGCCTCGCGGAAGTTCTTGCCGCAGCCGTTCCAGTAGAGCGAATGGCTCCAGACGACGCCCGGCCTGAAGGATTCGAGGATATCGACCTCCACACCCGCCTCGCGGCGGTCGAGCGTCGCGCCGTTGATCGGCGACTGCAGCCAGAACGCGCTCCACCAGCCGGGACGCTGCTGAAGCCGGACGCGCGCCTCGTAGTAGCCGTAGCGGTGCTGAAACAACGGCTCGCGCAACTCCGCGAGCGGCCAGCGCAAAGCTTGCAAGCCCCCTTCTGGCGGGCGGTCCATGAAGTTCTCGCCTGTCTGGAGCTGTGCGCTGAAGTAGTCGCCGTCGCGGAAGATGCGGCGGAACTTGCACAGACCGTCCTCCACAACGACAGCCCCCGGCTCGTCCGTCCACGGCTTGTGCCGCTTCTGCATCATGTGGAGGCGGTAGCGCCATTTCGTCTCGTCAAGGCGGTCACCGTCGAACTCATCGTGCCAAACGAGGCGAAACTCCCGCCCGGCCGGCAGCAGGGAAGGTTGGCGACCAGGGACGGTCGCGACCGCACGGCTTCCACCGCCCGTCGCCGCGCCGACCACGCCGCACAGCGACATCACCCCGACCATCACGCCGAGCAGCGCGTTCTTGGCTCCTCCGCGCCTCCGATTCTCCTTTGTCTCCGTGTTCAGCGTCGCAGACCTCCGACACGACGCCAGCGCGACCTGCACGGGGCTGGGCTCCTCAGATTTCGACCAGTCCTGCGCGGCGACCCACTCCTCGGCGGCGAAGACGCGCTGGGCGGCCTCCTCGTAGGGGATGCGGCCGAGTTCGGACACGAGGCGAATGCACCGGTCAATCAGCTTCTTGTTCGACATCGACACCCAGCTCATCCAGTTGCCCGCGATGCGGCCCATCGCCGCCATCGTGCCCGTCGAGAGGCAGTTGAACGCGAGCTTCACCGCAAGGTGCTTCCAGATCTCCAGCGGCGAGTCCGCAATCGGGAACGCGAACGTGAAGTCGCGCCGCTCCGGCCAGCCACGCACCATCCGATCCGCCGCCGCACGGAAGGCGTCCGTCTCGCCGGGAACGTGCAAAACGACCGCCGCCGCGCGCGCGTACCCGTCGATGCGTTCGGGCGCGGGCTCGTTGCCGATCCGGTACGTGACGAGATCCGAATCGGCGATGCGCGGCGGATGGTCGATGAAGCCCTGCGGCATGCCGAGCGCGCGCGCATCGTCCGACGTGAAGGACAGGCAGCGCGGCGCACGCCGCAGCATCTCGCGCCAGCACACCTCGGTCGGATGCAGCGGATTCTTGACGAACGCCCAGCTCTGCGCGCAGTCGCGTTCGCGACTCGACCGCAGCGGCGGAATCATGAACGTCGGCGCGCGCTCGGTGTTGTCCGTGAAGAGGTCAAGCATGCACGTGTCGGCGATGTAGGTGATGCGTCCGCCGACCTCGTAGACGCCCTTCTCGAAGTCGATCTGGTCGGCGAGCATCTGCCGCCCCGCGTCGGATTCGAGACCGGCGAGCAGACGCTCGAACGCCACCGTGTAGTCCGCCGCCGTCTCGGACGCGAAACGCGGCAGCACGCGGCACAGCGCCGCCTCCAGCGCGCACGAGCAGAGCACCTGTTCGGACGACGTCGCCTGCATCCGCGTCGAGCCGGCGACGGACATCGACCCGCAGTAGAGGTCGATGACCGTCACCTTCGGGTTGTTGATCGCCGCGCGGCAGCGGTCGAGGTGCTCGCGCAGCAGCCGCGCCGGATTGTTGAAGACGAGAAAGCAGTGCGCACCGTGTTCCGCCGCGTAGGCGAGCGTTCCGAGGACGCTCGACGTCTCGCCGCCCTCGGTGATCGCGACGAACGTGTCCCCCGCGCCGACATTCAGCGCAGCGGCCTGGCGACGACCGCCCTCGGCATAGTCCTCGAAGAACTCGACGGAACGGATGAGCGCGAAGTCGCCGCCCGTCATGATGGACGCCGCGCGGTCGGCGAGCGTCCGCTCGTCCGCCGTCAGCTCCGCCGCGCGGCGGTGGAAGAAGTCGCGCCACATCGACTCCAGCAGGATGGAGAGCCGCCCTGTCGCGCCGCAACCGGAGAAGACGATACGGCCCTTCGGCGCCGTCACCGACGCCACCATCGACTCGACGAGCTGCGCGAACGTCGCCGAGTCGAACACGTGCCGCAGCGTGATCGGCATCTGGCGGTCGCCGCGCTGAAGACACTGGACGCCCGCGCGCGTCGAGCGCCGGAAGTCCTCTTCCAGCGTCGCCGTGATCGGATTCGACTGCTCCGTCGGCAGGAATCCGAGCTGAAACTGCTTCTCATGGTCGATGAAATCGCGCGCGTTCGCCTTCGCGCGGTCGGAAATGACGAGTTCGGTCTTCATGATGCCGCATATTGTAGCAAATCATGTCGTACCATTGAACCAAAATAATCGTATCATTTCAACAACATACCGACAGGATTGACCAGACCGCTTTAGGCATCCTTTTCGCAGAGGAAGTCCGGGATATACCGATGTCGGATGTCACCATCGCTCATGTCGAACCTGTCCATCGTCAGCAACAGCTTGCGATCTGCCGTCTTGACGGCTTCGAGCGCACTGAACTCGCGTTCGCGCGTCTCCTCGCCTCCGACCGTATACGCCACCTGCACATAGACGTTTCCGTCGCTACGGCTGCAGAAAAAGTCAATCTCCTTCTCACGGACGCGTCCGACCGTGACGCCATAGCCCCGGCGCAGAAACTCGAAGTAGACCACGTTCTCCAACAGCCGATCGACATCACGGCGCAGGCTGCCGCGCACGACCTCGTTACGCAACCCCGTGTCCGTCACGTAGAACTTCTCGTCCACGGACAGGATCCGCTTGCCGATCAGGTCTTCGCGCGGCACGCGCGCAATCAGGAACGCCTCTTCGCAGGCCGCAAGGTAATTGAGCACCGTCTCGACAGACGTCTCGCGCCGTTCGTTCTTGAGGAACGCGACGATCCGGCGGGCCGAAAACGTGTGGCCGACCTCTGACAGCACGAAGCGCACAATGCGCTCCAGCAGGTCGACATCGCGAATCTGCTTGCGCCGAACGACATCCTTCAGGAGGATGGCGCCGAACAGGTCCTGAAGATAGGCGCGCGACGCGACCGCATCATAGCCGATCTTCGCCAGAAACGGTACGCCTCCACAGGTCAGATAGCGGTTGAAGAGCTGCGTACGGTCTTCCTTCGGCCAAACCGTCTGTGCCGCTTCGACAAACTCGACAAAGGAGAACGGCGTCATCTTTATCTCGACATAACGCCCTGTCAGATAGGTCGCCAGTTCGCCCGAAAGAAGCTTGGAATTCGAGCCTGTGATGTACAAGTCCGCATTCTTGCGCAGACGGAGCGAATTGACGGCCGTCTCCCATCCGTCAATGTCGTGTACCTCGTCGAGGAAAAGATACACCATCTCTCCTTTGGCCTCTTTCAGCATTCCGTTCAAGTAATCAAAGAGAACGCCCTTTTCCCGAAAGCGCGCATTCTCATCGTCTTCAAGATTCACCGAGAAAATGCGGGCCTTGGGATTCCGCTCGCGCAGAATGCCCTGAATCTGCTCCAGCAGAACCGACTTGCCGCTTCGGCGCATCCCAGTAATGACTTTGATGACGTCCGTGCCGACAAACGGGGCAATCTTGTCCAGATAGATGCTTCTTTTGACCATTTTTCAACCTCACCGTGAGGTAGTATAGCATAAGTTATAACTGACACGCAACGCCAAGAATCGAATTGTGTCAGATATAGCTGACAGACGGAGTCGCTATTCCCCCGTTTTCCTCCGCCGCCATTTTATGATATACTGCCCGACGTGAATCGAAAAAGGCGATTTCGGGTCTTCGCGTTCGTCAACCTCGCCAGCGCGGCGGGGCGGCGACACCTCACGGGCATCTACCGCTTCCTCGGCGAGGGCCGCGCGTGGGACCTGAACCTCGTCCGCTCATTTGCGGACTACGCACCGCGCGTCCTGCGCGCTGCCGTCCGCGAGAAGTATGACGGCTACATCTTCATCTCGCCGAAGGACCGTGACACAAACCGCCTCTACGCCCGTCTCGGCGCGCCGGCCGTCTTCATCGACCAGCCAAGCGACGACGCGCTCGCGCGCATTCCGCGCTCCGTCTTCGTCAACGATGACAACGCCGCGTTCGGCAAGGCCGCCGCGCGGCGACTCGCGTCCAGTCCCCTGCTCCGCACATTCGCCTTTGCGGAGGCCGCGACGGCGCGCGCCTGGAGCGCAGAGCGCGGCGCGGCGTTCGCCGACGAGCTCGCGGCGCACGGCCTGAAGGCCGAAACCCTCGAACGCGCCGAGACCCGTCCGACGAAAGAACTCGCCCGGCGACTCCTCGCCCTGCCAAAGCCCTGCGGCGTCTTCGCGGCCTACGACGACGTCGGACGCCGCATCATCGAGACGGCGCGCGACGCCGGACTCAAGATCCCCGACGACATCGAAGTCCTCTCCGTCGGCGACGACGAGATGGTCTGCGACTACGTGCGGCCCTCGCTGACGAGCCTCGCGCCGGACTTCGAGACGGAAGGCTACCGTGCGGCACGCGAACTGCAGGCGATGATGTACGGGGCGCGTCCGAAGAAACGCGTCTTCCTCGTCGGCCTCCGCAGCATCGAGGAGCGCGGCTCGACGCGCAACGCCTCGGTCGGACAGTCGATTGCGCGGGCCGCGCGGGCCTACATCGACGCACACGCGCGACGGGGCATCACGGCGGCGGACGTCGTGCGCCACCTCGGCGTCTCGCGCAGCCTCGCCGACCTGCGCTTTCGCGAGGAGACGGGAACCTCCCTGCTGCAGGCGATCCTCGCCGTCCGCCTCGGCGAAGTGAAGCGACTGCTCGCCGAGACGGACTTGCCAATCGAGGAGGTCGCGCGCCGCGCGGGCTACCCAAACGCGAACTACCTCAAGAACCTCTTCAAGCGCCACGTCGGCCAGTCCATGCGCGACTGGCGCGTTCAGTCCTTAAGGACCTTCTTCACTTCCTCTACCGCCATCTTCGGTCGGCGATAGAGGTCATAGAGTCCGCCGGTGTTGACCCCGTAGGAGCGGTTGCGCAGCCCCTTCGTGCGCGTGTAGGTCTTGCAGTCGGTGAACTGCCAGATCGAAAAGCCCGCAATCTCCGGCTGGGCCAGCATCTCCTCCAACATGATTCGCGTGTACTCGGCCTGACCGTCCTCCGTATACTGCGCCTTTCCCCGTGGATCGCGCACGCCGTAATCGGCCTTGACGCCTATTTCGCTGACGACAATCGGCCGGTCATCCCGGTAGCGATCCCTGAAATACTTCGTAATGCGGTCGTGACAGCGCCGGATGTTCGCCCGCATCTCCTCGGGCGTCCCCTCGACCATTTCGTCGTTATACCAGCAGGGATAGGTGTTGTAGGCAATGATGTCGGTCTTGACATGCGAAATGTCCGTCTCGGTGTGGCTGCACGCGAAGGTGACGAGGTGGCCGGGATCCTCCGCCTTCACCGCTTCCACCAGGCGGTTCACCAGGGCCAACGCCTCCTTTGTGCCGGAATGCGGCTCGTTGAGGAACCCGGAAATGATGACCGAGGGATGGTTCATCGACTCCCGCACCATCTGCCGCGTGACCTGTTCCTGCAGACGCGCAAACTCAGGATCGCCCATCTGCTTCGCGTCGTTCCCCCAGCCAAGCGATTCCTCCCAGACGAGAATGCCGAGCTCGTCGCAGAGATCCAGAAACGCCTCGCACTGGGGATAGTGCACCCCCCGCACGAAATTGCCGCCGAGATCCCTGAGGTTCATCAGGTCTTCGTACATCAGCTGCTTCGGCGTGGTGGAGCCGAATTCATAATGCATCTCATGCCGACACACGCCCTTCAGGTAGATCGGCTTGCCGTTCAGCGTGATGCGCCGATTCCCCGTTCCCACCTGGCGGATGCCAAAGCGCGCGCCCACACCCGCCACCTCCACCCGATGGAGATTCGGCTCCTCAGGAGACCACAGCCTGAATCCCGGCACCTTCACCCGTGCGCGTCCATTCCGAAACCGAACCCGCCGCGCGGCCGCGCCGTCAAACGCGACCGGGTATTCGCCGTCTGCGGCCACCGCCCCTCCGGCCGCGACAAGCTCCAGCTCGACCTCGCCCGTGCGGTAGTCCCGCGTCCTCACCCGCACCCTGCGCACCGCGTCCGGCGACACGAGCGTCTCCAGCCACACCCCGTGATGAATGCCGCCATTCGGATAGAAGTCGTATTCATTCCTGAAAAGCCTTGTCCGCCGAGGCTCATCCACCGTGGAGTCGACGGCCAGCACCAGCTCGTGCGCCCCCGCCGCGAGCGCACCCGTGGCGAACTCGATCCGCATCCAAGGCGTCACGCGCGTACCCAGTTCTCGCCCATCGAGAAACGCCCTGGCCCGCAGGCACATGCCATCGACCACCAGATACGCCGCCGGCACGTCCCGCTCCAGATTGAAGATGCGACGGTAAAGCCCCGTGCCGCGTTCGTTCCAATGGTGGGAGAGCGCGTCCCAGCAGCCGGGAACGACCATCTTCTCGGCGGGAGTGAAGTCCGGCAGCGACAGATCCTCCAGCGTCTTGCCCTTTTCAAGCCGAAAATCCCACAGTCCCTCCAACGGCATCCGCCCGGCCACGGGCGCCGGCGTCTCCTCCGTCCCCGGCGTGACGTCCATCACGTAGATCTGCCGCGAACCCTCATGCACCGAATTGAAGGCGAGCTGCCGACCGTCTTTCCGCCAGCGCGCATGAAGGTCGCAGCGCCAATAGGTGCCGCGATACTTCTCCGGCACGAAGAATTCGCGAATCGGCATGATCGCGTCGTCCTCCAGCCGAATCAGCACCCAGGGACGCTCGAAACGCCCACGTTCCCAGTCCCAGTAGGTCTCGCCGCTCATGAACTTGCCGTCGGGCGAATAGACGCAGTGCCAGTCCCTGTCGGCGAAGCCCTTGCCGATGTGCCGCACCTTCTCCTCCTCGCCAACGGTGAACTCCACCGGCTGCCAGCTCATGTTCTTCGACCAGTGTTCGCCCGTCAGGTGCGCGTTCCACTTGGCGGTGACGATCATCCGATGCGAGCCGTCCGGCGCCCAGTTGAAGTGCGATCCCGCCCAGCCGTCCTTGAAGCAGCGGCGAAGCCCGGTGCCGTCGCGGTTGACCGTGAACGCCGTGGTCTCCCAGATCGAGGTCTCGTGCGTCTGCCGGTCAAACCAGTTGACGGAACGGGCCAGAAAGAAGATCTTTGCGCCATCCTTCGAAATCACCGTGTGGCAGTAGTAGGCCAGCGGATGCCCCGGCTTGCCCGGCACGGGTTTCGTGGGCACCATCAGCGAACGTCCCTCGGCCACCGACAGGATCAGCTTCACCGCCCCCGTCTTCAGATCCATCGTCCAGAGGCCGTCGTTCTCCGGCCATTCCACGTCTTCCAGCGAATCCTGTCCCGGCCCGGCATAGCCGTAGTCGGGGCGCGTGAGCGAGAGCCGGGCGTAGTTGATGCACACCGCCCAGGTTCGGTCTTCCGAGACGGCGGAGACCGGCATCGGCAGCACGCGAAGCTCCTGTCGCGTGCGCCAGTTCATGACGACGGTGCGGAACCGGCCCTCGCGCACGTCATTGAACAGGATGGTGTCGTCGTCGATCCAGAACGCCATCGCCGCCTCCTGGAAGTTCCAGCATGCGGTCGTGGTCACGGGGATGAAGCGGTTGGCGTCCTCCAGGTCGATGACGCCGAGCGTGCAGCGTTCGCCGGCCTCCGGGAGCCGTCCGTTCAGATCCGTCTCCAAGGCGACCATGTACCGCTGGTTCGGGCTCCAGGCGTCCAGCGCAAAATAGTTCGCGATGAAATGCTCGTGCGGCCCCGTGGTGAGCGCGCGCGGCTCGGACACCTTCGGAAACGGCGTCACCGCGCAGACAGGCAGGAATACCACCGCGCAAACCACCGCCACCACTAAACGTCTCATCTTCATCTTGGTCATATGAGTCATGTTTCTTGGATTTCTACCGCAAGAACCTTCGCGGCTTTTGCGTCAGCGCGATGGTTTCGTGAACAGGTTTTCGGGGAACTCCACCCGGAACACCGACGGCGTCGCGTCCTTGTTCGTCGGATTGTGATGGCGCGTCTCGCCGGTGAGCGCGTCGTGAATCGCGAAGTCAAAGGCAATCGCATTCGGGCCCCCGACCGACACGCCCAGCTCCGCAAGCGGAATCGCCACCTGATACGTCATAAACCAGCCCATGCCCTTCTTCTGCGTCTTCTCGATGCCGACGAAGTGCCGCAGCGACCGGGGCGCAGTCGCTCCGCTGTCCGTCACCGTTCCGTCCGCGCGAATCTCCACCACGCGGTTCGCAAAGCGGAAGCGCACCCAGTCCACGTCGGACACGGCATTCGTCGCCGGCTGCTCCCAGCGGTAGTGCGGGGCCCTTGCCGCCAGATAAAGGTTGGTGCCGTCATGGCAGGCCCGAAACAGGCGCGGCGTGCCGTGCAGGGAGAAACCCTCCGCATCCGACTGGGCGTAGGTCCACGTCCCCGGCCAGTTGGCGCGATCCACCCAGCCATCGACCTTCGGCGG
>CAKURH010000086.1 GCA_934675625.1 uncultured Kiritimatiellota bacterium | reverse complement strand
CCGTCCGCACTTCTTCCTTTTTCCCTCTTCCCTTTTCCTTCCTCCCCCAGCAACACCCATGCTCTTCCCCTGTAGGCATCGGTGAGGTGCCACGTGCCGACAAGCCGCACGTTCGTTGGTCGCGTGTAGGAGATTGCCGCGTTCGTCCGCACTGTTTCGAGGCGGTAGCCGCGCGCGACGTCATTGGATGTGACGACAGGGGGATTGCTTTCGCTTAACACGGAGGTGACGGAGTTTGAGAGGCACGGAGAGTTGGTAGGTGTCGTAGACGCGACAGTTGAGACATCACCCTCAAAACCTGCTCCGTGTCTTCCTCCCTCCGTTTCCTCCGTGTTCAGCGCACCCCGCCTAGCGGCCCCTTCGGGCTGCTTCGCAGGGGGATATGCAGGCTCCTCAGTAGGCGTCGCAGACACGACCTCTTCAATCCGTGCTGATTCGTGTTGGTTCGTGGACACGTTCGTCGGCTTCTGCGCGAAGACCGTCGCGACGACGACCGCCGCCGCCAGCACGGCCTTGGCGGACGGCGACAGCCTGATGAACTGCTCCGACACTTCGCGCAAGAACTTCCTTGCCCACACGGCAACCGCCACGGCGAGGCATCCGCCCGTGAGCGCCACGCAAAGCCACACGAAAGCCGACTCTCGAAAGACAGGTGCGACCATCACCGAATTTCCATGACGACGCCCGGACGCTTGCCCTCGACAACAACGACCTCGTCGGCCTTGGCGGCTCCCCGCCGCGTGACGCGGACGAGATCCCACGCCTCGTCCATCTTCGGACGTTTCAGAACAAACGTCCTCTCCGTCTGTCCGACTGTCGGTGCGTCCTCGTCCGTCTGGCTGTCGGCCGCTGCCGCGCAGCCGAACCACCTGCCGCAGTCAAAGCCAAAGGCCCGCTCGTCCTCGTCAAGTCCGAGAACGCCGTCCCCGTTCGCGTCCGTCCCGATTGCCACCTCGACGAAATTCGTCGGCGAGGCGTCAAGCACAAGTTTGAACTCGATGCGGCTCATCGCCTCAAAATTGACTGAGAAGGGAATGTTCGTGGTTGCCTCCGAAAGGGCGGAGGCGTCGAACGGCAACGGCGGGACGACAACGCCAAGCGCCGTCAGCGGAATGAGAAAGAGGGCCGCAGAAACTTTCATGAGAGGATTATATCATCTTTTTGTCTGCGGCGGCGAGCATCTGCGCCCTGACGGCTTTCGCGATTCGCTCGGCAAACGGCGGCGGAACGGAATTGCCGATCTGGCGGTACTGGTCACAGCGAGAGCCACAGAACGCGAAATCCGGAGGGAAGCCCTGAAGCGCGGCCGCTTCCGAAACCGTGATGCGACGGAAATGCGGTGGGACGGCGAACGTTTTCGGGTCGGCTCCGGCAACCAATGCCGCATGCGTCGCCAAGAGCCAGTTCGGCGCGTCGGCATCCTCTAGGAGGTGCGTGTCGAAAAACGGCGTCTTGTTGCCGCCCATGGATGCCGGCAGCGTCTGGCAGGGACGGTCGAGGTCAATCGGGCGCCCCATCCCGTTGAAAAGCATTCCGGCATACGGAGAGGCCCGCAAGACGGGGCGTCCCGCCATCGTGATGCGCGCCGAGCAGACACCTTGGTTGTTGCCCCGTCCCGGAGGGTCAAGGCGCGAGAGGACAGTGCGAGACGGAATCCGTTCCCTTGACGGCTTCGGGAACGGGATATTTCCGACAGGCTCAAGCGTCCCGATCATGATCATCCGCTCGCGGCGTTGAGGCGTCCCGTACTCCTGACTGTCCAGAATGCGGAAGCCAACCTGATAGCCAAGCCGGGCGTACCCGGCCATCAGGGCGTTCCTCACGGCGGCGAACTTCCCCAACCGACCGAGTGCCGCGACATTCTCCATCACGAAATACCTTGGCCGCTTGGCCGCGACCACTTTCTGGAACTCGAAGACGAGCTTGCTGCGCGGGTCGTTCGGATCCATCTTCCCTGCGACCGAGAAGCCCTGGCAAGGCGGGCCGCCGAACACCAGCTCGCAATCGGGAATGTCCCTGCGGTAATCGAAATCCATGACCGACCCGCAGCAGACCTCCGTCCGCCTGAAGTTCAGCGCATGCGTCTCGCACGCGACTCGGTTGAAGTCGTTCGCCCACACGATGTCAAATCCGGCTTTCGCGAATCCAAGGTCCATGCCTCCCGCGCCGCAGAACAGCGACACGGCCCGTATCCTCTTCATGTCGTCTTACCTCCAAACGTCTTTTCAAAGAGCGCCATCACATCGTCGGGCGCATTCATCTCGACCAGCGCCCGGTAAATGCCATTGGCCATTTCCCTGCGCCCGTCGCCGTCGCAAAGGGCCATCGCAACGGCCAGAGACCCTTCGATCTGCAAGAAGGCGAGGTCTACGCCCCTGTCCGCCCAATAGTTCGTCAGCACGCCCCAAGGCACGTTTGACTTCCGCGCGGAGAACCCGATGGCGAAGACAACCTTCCTGACTCCAGCGGCAATCGCCTTTTCGCACGCATGGTTCACGTCAACCTTCGAGTAGGGCTTGTCCTTCACCTCGACGGCGTATCTCTTGCCGTCCGAGAAGGCGAGATCGATGTCCCCGACCTCCTTTGGGCTCGCGCCCGATTCTGTGGCCGGATGGACGACGACTTTCGTTCCGCGACCGTAGAACATGCGGAAGAACGCGGCGATCGTCGCGACGGCGGAAACGCCTTTCGTGTGAGACTCGAAGAAGTCGAAAAACGCGCCTGCCGTCAGGGAGCCGCTTGTCACGGGCGCGAGCTCCATGACCGAGGCCGCATGAGGTGGACGCTTCAGGATGACGTACAAGGCAAAGCAGAACGCCCTCTTGCGCAAGTCACAATCTCCCAGCCGGACAGTCTCCAGCGCATCGTACAGCGCATGAAGCAGTTGCGTGTCAACGCCCTTGCGGACGTTGTTCGTCTTCTCGACCATCGCGAACCGGGCCGACTTGTTCGCAAACGGCTCGTTCGACGCGCCGAGACGCCCCTGCAGGTATGTCTTCTCGAACGGGACGAACACCTTCTGGCAAAGCGACCGCGCGTCAAAAGCGCCGGGAACGCCCGCATTCATCTGCAGACACCGGGGATGGAGCGTCCTGTCCGTGACCGCCGCGAGCAGCCCCGTGACCAGCATGTAGCGAAACGTCTTGTGCGGGCCGTTGATGACCTGCTCGATGGACAGGCGCAAGGCGGACGGAATCTGCGCCGAATCCACGTTCAGCGCCGATCCGAACAACTGCTGAAGCCGCAGCTGGGCGGCTTCGCGCAACTTTGTCGCTTGCGAGGTCTTTCTCAATGGCATCGTCCGTCCGCGCGAACCAAACGGCCGGCACCATGCCCGGATACAAGAAAAGAGCGCGATTCCTTCTCATGTACTCTGACGACGCCCTACCACAGGCTCAAGAGGAATACATGAAAACGAGGAACGCGCCCCAGACGGGCGCGCAACTCGCAGACATGCCGTTCCTCTTTTGAAATGGTGGTAGTATTTCGTCAGAACGTCGTGTTTGCTGTTACGCAAAATCAGCACGGCCGGGCAGGGCGGAGCGCGGCAGTTTGCCGCCTAAGCGTTCCCTCGGCCTATCTCGCCCGGACGCAACCGCTCAATCCGTCGTCCGAACGCGGAGAATTATACCAAAAAACACGCTCAACAGTGGAGGGAACTTCTGAACGCCGCTAATCGGCCGTCTGCGCGTCGCCGCTCAGGGTATTCGCGTAGAGGCTGTCCGCATTGTAGTCCGTTGCCGTCAGGACGGCATACGTTCCGTCGGACGGAAGAGCCGCAAAGCCCGCCGTCGCCACAAGCCCCGCCGCAAGGACGCCAAGTCCGCGACGGCACGTCTTCTTTTGAATGATTGCCTTTTTCATGTGCGTTTCCTTTCTTGTCCGTCTTGAAACTCCGTGCGAGGATCAGTACCGCTGCAGCAGCTCCAGCATCCTGCGGTCGAGCCGATGGCCCTGAAATTCCTCATACTCCACGTCCGCACGGTTGCTGTCGAGCAGTCCGAACCCACCGCGAAAGTTCCAGAACGCCCAGCCGATGTTGCGCGCCTTCAGCTCCTTCAGCAGGCTTTCGAGGTAGGCGAGCGACACGTCGTGCGGCGTCCGGTTGAAGACGCCCGTCTCGCCGACCATGACGAACCGCCCGTCCGCAAGCGCGTCTTCCCAGGGGGCGAAGACGTTGTCGCGCAGGAAGTCCGCGCCCGTGTAGGCCGTACCGTCCGGCTTCACGAGCGGCTGCGGCGCGTCCCAGCCCGCGAAGCGCACGGGCGTCCGCGCGGGCATCCAAGGCATCCGCCAGCGGTACGACGGGACGACGCGCGCCGTCCGCCCGTCCGCCGCGAACACGAGGGCGTTCACCTCCATCCAGTCGCCCTGCCCCAGTCCGATCTCCAGCCGTGCGCACGTCGGCACGTCCACTGCGAACGGCGCCACGGGCACGCCCGCCCACTCGCCGTTCGAGCGCGCAACCAGGTTCGTGTAGCCCGCGTCCCCCTCCTGCGGGAAGAGACGCGCGCGCCCGATCTCGCGTCCGTCGGCCTTCACGACGAGTTCCGCGAGGCGGTTGACGCGGCCGGGCACGACCGTCAGCCGGCAGGCGGGCACCCGCGCGATCGCGATCGGCTCGTCGAGGCCCTTCTTGCGCGAGCCGTAGAGCGGGCTCGTCACGGGGACGGGCGGCCACTGCGGCGCCGGCCATGCGCCGTCGCGCTTGCACCACGGCGCCTCGTAGTGCGTGATCTCCATCGGGTCATACACGTGGAGGCCCAGTCCGACGGACGCGGGAAGCGTGCCGCGCGGCGGCGTCCGCGCCATCTGGAGGCCGTCCGCCACGACGAGCCGCGAAGGCGACTCGGCGTGGATCGCCTGTTCGCAGGCCGCGATGAACCCCGCGTAGGCCGCCGCGTCGCAGTCGGCGCTCGGCTCGTTGAAGAGGTTGAAGGAAAGCGCGTCGGGCGAGATGTCGCGGTAGCGGCGCGCGAAGAACGTCCAGCAGGCGACGTTCGCGCGGACGAGCGCCGGGTCCTCGAGGATCGCCTTCTTCGAGCGGCTGACCGCATAGTCCACGCCCGGCGGAATCGAGAAGCAGACCTGGATGTGGATGTCGTGCTTCCGTCCCCAGCCGATCATCTCGTCGATGGGCGGGAAGAGCGCGGGATCGGGCTCGAACGTGCCGGGACGGCAGAAGTAGCGGTGGTCGATCATGACGCGCGCGAAGTTGAAGCCCCAGTCGCGCATGAGGGCGAGGTCACGCTCGTCCCATGTCCCGGAGAACATGCCCTTGATGGCCTTGCCGTCGATGTTGAAGCCGCGCCAGCGCACGGCGGGACGTCCCGGCGTGCCGACGGGCGTCGCGTCCGCCGCGCACACGCGGACGGGGCAGAGGCCAGAGCCGAGGGACAGCAGAAGAGCGAGGGCAAGCTGTGAGCAGTTTTTCATGGTGAGTGTATTATCGCATAAATCGCCAGCGAATACTTGCACGATTGGGCTAAAAAAGTGTATGATCGGCCCATCGCATCCAAGGCGGGCATACAAGGGCCCGACAGGCGTCGCGCCCCTGACGCCGACCGACCGGGACGACGGGCATCGTCGCCGCACGCCCCTGATTTTGCTATAATTCCCCGCATGACACGATCTGACAAGACTCAGGGACTGGGCGGGAAGAACAGGACGCACAAGACGAAGAGGCCGCACAAGACGAGTTCGGCGACCCCTGCGGCCTGTTCGTCTTGCTGGTCTTCCGCTTCGGAGCCTTCTGTGTCCTCTGCGTCCTGTTCGTCCCGTGCGTCCTCTGCGTCCGGTGCCGCCGTCCTGACCGACTCGGAGAAAGAGGCGCTTCGCGCGGCGTTTTTCGATGCGCTCGGTCCGAACGCCGCCGTCTTCAAGGCGCTGCTGGAACGCGCCCCGGAGCTGTGCTTCTACATGAAGGACCGCGAGGGGCGCATCATGGCCCTGAACCGACGCAACTGCGAAGTCTGCAACATCCGCAGCGAATGGGACGCGATCGGCCGCACGTCACGCGACCTCTTTCCGCCGACGCTCGCCGACGACTACATGGAGCTGGACCACGAGGTCCTGAAGACGGGGCGCCCCGTCCTCCAGCGCGTCACCGCCCATCCGGCCGACTACTCGAACCGCCTGATGATCTCCGACGTCTATCCGCTGCGCGACCGGCGCGGACGCCTCATCGGCACCGCCCGCGCCTACCGGCTCACGGGCCGCGACTCGTCCGAGGCACGCAACTACAGCGCCCTGCGCGCCGTCGCGACCGAGATCGACCGGCGCTACGCCGAGCCCCTTTCGCTCGACGAGCTGGCCCGGCGGGCGGGCATGTCGAAAAGCACGTTCAAGCGCACGTTCACGCGGCTCTTCGAGGTCTCGCCCGGCCAGTACCTGCTGCGCGTAAGGCTCAACGCCGCGCGACGGCTGCTGGAGACGACGGACAGGCTCATCTCCGACGTCGCACTCGACTGCGGCTTCTACGACCAGAGCCACTTCAGCCGCCTCTTCCAGCGCGCACGCGGCCTCACGCCCGGCGCCTACCGCCGCGCCCACGCGCGGACGTGCTAGAAACCTCTGCCGCGCGGGCGGGTGTCGTCTGGGGGATTGGTGGGGACAGGCCCCCCGATTGGCGGGGGCTGTCCCCTGTTGTAATTACAACGGACAGGCGCGCGGGGAATAATGTATTCTGTGCGGTGTCGGGAGAACGTCTCTCTCGGCACAACCCCAAAACCGAAAGGAACACGCACATGAACACGAACAAGAACTGCACCTGCACCACCATCCGCTCCGTCGCGCACCTCGACATCCAGTATGCCCACCGCTTCTACGGATTCAGGGGCGAGGCCCGATACTTGCACGGGCACACCGGCGGACTGACCATTGAGGTCGAGGATTCGGTCAATCCCGGCGTCAACATGGTGTTTCCCTGCAACGAGATCCAGAAGACGGCCTGGGAGGTTCTCAAGAACTTCGACCATGCGCTCGTCCTGCGCGAAGACGATCCGCTTCTGCCGGCCGTCCTCGCCGTCTACGAGCAGGAGGGCATCCGCAACGGCACGCCGACGAACACGATGAAGGGACCCGCGTTCAAGACGGAGCTCTGCACCGCCTATCCCGAATGCCGGCTCGTCGTCACGAAGGAGACGATGACCGTCGAGGGGTTCATCAAGATGGTGTACGAGCTGCTGAAGGACAAGCTCAACATCGTGAAGATCACCTTCACGAGCGGCGTCAACGTGGCGACGGCGTCGTTCCCGTCGCACCTGTCGCTTGACCGCTGCCCGCTCTGCGGCATCGCCCTCAAGGACGGCGTCTGCCCGAAGTGCGGCTACCGCGCCTGACCGGCGACGGGCGTCCGCGCCGTCCGGATGGGCGGGCGCCCGGTTTGGTCTAATACGGGCGATGAAGCCATTTTGGCCTTCTGGGGGACAGGCCCCAGGGAATTGCCGTTTATGGTATAATGAACGGCAAGCGACAACAAGAATATGAAAAAGAAAGCCGTTGAAATCCTTTTGGTGAAAGCCGAGCTGACGGGTGTGCCCGAAAAGCGCCTGCTGAAGAGCCGCAACGTGGGCGTGGTCGATCTCGTCTGGCCGCGCGCGGGCATTGCGCGCAAGTCGTCCGCGCGCGAGATGGTCTTCAGGAAGGGGCTGGCCGACTTCACGGCCGAGGAATGGACGAAGCGCGTTCTTTTTCGCGAGGACGTGGAGGGGCATTGCGGGTTTGCGGTGACGATCACGGAGCCGGTGTCCGTCCAGAAGGCGCGGCGGTTCCTGCGGCTCGTCGCGAAGTATGCGTTCAAGATGGGGGCGGACTTCATGGAGAAGGCGATGGTCGGCTACGCCGACGTCGCATCCGCGCCGCTTGACGCCTTTGCGCAGATGATCGGCGAGAAGGACACGCCGAAGGCCATCGCGCAGGGTGTCGTCGACGTGACCGAGCTTCCGGCGGACGGCGGGGAGACGGTCGTGGACGTGCCGCTGATGCGTCCGCTGACGGGCAAGGCGATCGGTTCGCTCACGCTTCTCCTGAGGGCTTGACGGGCCATGCGCGTGACAGAGACGGCGTTCGCGGGCGTGAAGATCGTCGAGCCGGAGGCGTTCGGCGATGCGCGCGGGTGGTTCTGCGAGCAGTATAACGCCGCGCGCTACAAGGCGGCGGGGATCTTGGCGGATTTCGTGCAGGACAACGAGTCGCTTTCGGCGAAGGGCGTCGTGCGCGGGCTGCACTGGCAGGCGGGCGAGCATGCCCAGGCGAAGCTCGTGCGCGTCATCCGGGGCGCGGTCTGGGATGTCGCGGTCGACATCCGCAAGGGCTCGCCGACGTTCGGGAAGCATGTGAGCGAAGTCCTGACGGGCGAGAACCGGAAGCAGTTCTTCATCCCGCGCGGCTTTGCGCACGGTTTCGTCGTCTTGGCGGACGACACGCTCTTCTCCTACAAGTGCGACAACCTCTACTGCAAGGCGTCGGAACGCGGCCTCATGTTCGACGACCCGGCACTTGGCATCAAATGGCCGGAACTCGACGTCGCGATCACGCTTTCCGAGAAAGACCGGCAGCACCCCCGCCTCGCCGACATCGAGCCGTGGGAGTCCCCGACATTGGCACGGAATTTGCAAATGAGTCCGTGTCATGTCCGACACGATTAAACACGAATGTGCGGTGGCGCTCCTGCGTCTTCGCAAAGGCGCCTCCCATTACGCGACGGCCTACGGCGCGGCGGATTTCGGGGGGACGAAGCTCTCGCTCCTTTTGGAAAAGCAGCATAACCGAGGCCAGGACGGCGCGGGCGCCGTCACGCTGACGCTGACGCCCGAACCCGGACGCCCCGCCTACAACGAGCTCAAGTCCGCCTCGGATCGTCCGCTGGCGGACTTGCTCTCCCTGCTGGCCAAGCGGCGGCGGATGGACGAGACGCTGTTCCTCGGCCACCTGCGCTACGCGACCTACGGGCGCGGCGACCTCGGCTTCTGCCACCCGTTTGTGCACCGCTCGGCGCGGCTCAACCGCACGCTCTTCCTCGCGGGCAACTTCAACCTCACGAACACGCACGACCTCTTCGACGCCTACGTCGCGCGCGGCAAGTTCCCGGAGTCGACGGCCGACGGCTACCTCATCTGCGAATGGCTCGCCGCGACGATGCTGAAGGCCGAGATGGACGGCGAGACCGACCGGGGGCGGATCCTCGTCGCGGCCCTGAAGGAGCTGCTGCCGAAGCTGGACGGCGCGTACACGCTCTGCGGCATGACGGGCGACGGCTGGAGCTTCGCCATCCGCGACCCGCACGGCATCCGCCCCGGCTACTGCCTCGTCACGGACGACGTGGCGGTCGCCGCCTCGGAGCGTCCCGCCATTCAGGCGGCGTTCAATGCGCTGCCGGACGACGTGCGGGAGCTCGTGCCGGGCGAGGCCCTGCTGGTCGCGCCGGACGGCGCCGTGCGGTTCGAGAAGATTCTCGATCCGGCAGAACGGCGCAGTTGCGTCTTCGAGCGCATCTACTTCTCGCGCGCGAACGACGCGGACATCCATCGCGAGCGCAAGGCGCTCGGCGCGGCGCTTGCGAAGCCGCTCCTGAAGGCCGTCGGCGGCGACCTCGCGAACACGTTCTTCAGCTACATCCCGAACTCGGCGCAGGTCGCGTTCCACGGGCTTCTGGAGGCGCTGTGGACGGAGGGCCTCGCGGAAGGGCACCCCGTCCGCTTCGGGCAGATCGCGGTGAAGGACGCGAAGTTCCGCACGTTCATTGCGGACGCCGCCGCGCGCCGTGAGTTCTACCAGCATGTCTACGACGTCACCTACGGGCTCGTGCGGCCGGGAACGGACACGCTCGTCGTCCTCGACGACTCGATCGTGCGCGGCAACACGATGAAGAACGCGATTCTGCCGATGCTCGACCGGCTGGGGCCGAAACGCATCATCGTCGCGTCGTCCGCCCCGCCGATCTGCTATCCCGACTGCTACGGCATCGACATGTCGACGCTGGGCGAGCTCGTCGCGTTCAAGGCCCTCGTCAACCTGGCCGGCGAGGCGGCGATCCGTGCGACGGACGACGTGCGGAATGTCTACGCCCAGCATTCTCCGGCGGAGCTGTCGGCGGAAATCGCGCGGCTCATCACGCCGCCCGGCATGAAGGCGCGGGTGGATGTCGTCTTCCAGACGATCGACGACCTCCATGCGTGCTGTCCCGACTCAGCGGGCGACTGGTACTTTACGGGGAACTACCCGACCGCCGGCGGCGCGCGCGTCCTGAAGGAGGCCCTGTCGAACTACCTCGCCCGCCGCGACGGACGCTCCTATTGAGCCTACCGGGCCGGGGTTTCACATTTTGTAATCAGGCGGCGCGGGCTTTTACATCTCCTGTGCGTCCGCAGGGTGTCCGCGTGGCGCGCCAATGTCCGAACGGCGCGCCTTTTTCATGGCACGGAGTTTGTAAGCAACCCTTGGAGCAAGATTAGGAATCATGAAGAGCGAATTTGATGCGAAATGGCGGGCCGAGCGGGAACGGAAGGCGTTTCTGGCGTTGGCCGACGGGACGGTCTTTCACGGCGTGGCGTTTGGCGCGCGCGCGGATCGGTGCGGGGAAGTCGTCTTCAACACCGGCATGTGCGGGTATCAGGAAATCCTGACGGATCCCTCCTACGCGGGGCAGTTCGTCACCCTCACCGCCGCCGAAGTCGGCAACTACGGTGTCAACCCCGAGGACGTCGAGTCCCGGGGCCTTTTTCTTTCGGGGCTCGTGATCGGCGACCTCACCGAGCCGTCGAACTACCGCGCGACGCAGTCGCTGGACGCCTACCTCAAGGCGAACGGCGTGCCGGGCATTTATGGCGTCGACACGCGTGCGCTGACGATCCACCTGCGGGAACACGGCAACCAGAAGGCGTGGCTGTGCGGTGGCGAGATTTCGGAAGCCGAGGCGGTCGAGAAGGCGCGGGCGTGGGAGGGCCTGGACGGGCAGGACTACGCCAGCCGCGTAAGCTGCAAAGAGGCGTATGAGTTCGCGCTCCGTGCCTCCGTATCTCCGTGTGAGAAAACCAATCGTCCACACGTCGTTTGCTACGATTTCGGTGTGAAGACGAACATCCTGCGGTCGCTTGCGGCCTTCGCGCGCGTCACGGTCGTGCCGGCGCAGACGCCGGCGGCGGACGTGCTGGCGCTGAAGCCGGACGGCGTTTTCCTCTCGAACGGCCCGGCCGATCCGGCGGCCGTCGGCTACGCGATCGAAAACATCAAGGCGATCTTGGGGCGTGTGCCGATCTTCGGCATCTGCCTCGGGCATCAGCTCCTGTCGCTCGCCTGCGGGGCGAAGACGGGGCGGCTCAAGTTTGGCCATCACGGCTGCAATCACCCGGTCAAGAACCTCGCGACGGGCAAGGTCGAGATCACGAGCCAGAACCACAATTTCGCGGTGCTGCCCGACTCGGTGCCGGACTGTCTGGACGTGACGCACGTGAACCTCAACGACGGCTCCATCGAGGGCGTGCGGCACAAGACGCTCCCGGCGTTCTCGGTGCAGTATCACCCTGAGTCCTGCCCCGGCCCGCACGACTCAGCTTATCTCTTTGACCAATTTAGAAAGTTGATTTCAAAATGAAAAAACCAGTCAAATACGTCTTCATCACCGGCGGCGTCGTGAGTTCCCTTGGCAAGGGCATCACGTCCGCCTCGCTGGCCCTACTCCTGAAGAGTCGGGGCTACCGGGTCTTCATGCAGAAGCTCGACCCGTACCTGAACGTCGACCCCGGCACGATGAGCCCCTACCAGCACGGCGAGGTGTTCGTGACGGACGACGGCGCCGAGACCGACCTCGACCTCGGCCACTACGAGCGCTTCGCGGGCGTGACCTGCTCGAAGGCGTCGAACTACACGTCGGGCCGCATCTACTCGGCCGTCCTCGCCCGCGAGCGCGCGGGCGGCTACCTCGGCGGCACGGTGCAGGTCGTGCCGCACATCACGAACGAGATCAAGGACGCGATCAGGTCCGCCGGCGAGCATGACTGCGACATCGTCCTCTGCGAGATCGGCGGCGTGTCGGGCGACATCGAGTCGCTGCCGTTCCTGGAGGCGGCGCGGCAGTTCCGCTTCGAGCACGGCATGGACAACACGTGCTTCGTGCATCTGACGCTCGTCCCCTACCTGAAGGCGGCGGGCGAGCTGAAGACGAAGCCCTCGCAGCATTCCGTCGGCCAGCTCCGCGCGATCGGCATCATCCCCGACATCCTCGTCTGCCGCACGGAGATGACGATTCCGAAGGAGCACCTCGAAAAGCTCGCGCTCTTCTGCAACGTCCGCCCGGAGCGCGTCATCGAGGAGAAGGACGTGACGGACTCCGTCTACGCGATTCCGCGCGAGCTGCGCAAGCAGGGACTGGACGAGGAGGTGTTGAAGCAGCTGCACCTCGACATCTGGCCGATCAAGCACACGGTGTGGGACACGCTCGTCAAGAAGGCGACGCAGCCGAAGAAGAGCTGCACGATTGCGCTCGTCGGCAAGTACATCGCGATCCGCGACGCCTACAAGTCCGTCCACGAGGCGCTGCACCACGCGGGCATGGCGCATGACTGCAAGGTGAACGTGAAGTGCATCGAGGCGGAGGAGCTGGAGAAGGATCCGTCGCTCCTCAAGGGCGTGAACGGCATCCTCGTGCCGGGCGGCTTCGGCAGCCGCGGCGTCCCCGGCAAGTGCCTCGCGATCAAGTACGCCCGCGAGCATGGAATCCCGTTCCTCGGCATCTGCCTCGGCATGCAGTGCACGGCGATCGAGTACGCGCGCGACGTCGTTGGCTGGGCGGACGCGAACTCGACGGAGTTCGATCCGAAGACGACGCACCCGGTGATCGACCTCATGGAGACGCAGAAGGGCGTCACGCAGAAGGGCGGCACGATGCGCCTCGGCGCGTATCCGTGCGTCGTGAAGAAGGGGACGCTCGCGGCGAAGCTCTACGCGCCCGCCTACGGCGAGAAGGGCAAGGCCGACTTCACGATCTCCGAACGCCACCGCCACCGTTACGAGCTCGGCTACGACACGGAGGGGCGCAAGGCGTTGGAGGCGGCGGGGTTGGTCGTTTCCGGCACGTCGCCGGACGGCGCGCTTGTCGAGATCGTCGAGCTGCCGAATCATCCGTATTTCATCGCGGGGCAGTTCCATCCCGAATTCAAGTCGCGCCCGACCGCGCCGCACCCGCTCTTCGACGGACTCGTCGCGGCGGTGCTGAAGCAGAAGAAGGGCACGAAGTAAGGAGGTCTTCCCATGTGCGGCATTGTCGGTTTTTCCAGTCATGCGCAGAGCGCGTGCCGTCCGCTGGTCAATGGCCTGCGCCGACTCGAATACCGGGGCTACGACTCGGCGGGCGTCGCGCTGGAGTCGGCGGACGACCTGCGCGTCTTCAAGCGGACGGGCAAGGTCGCCGAGCTCGACAAGCTCCTTGCGCAGGAACTGCCGGAGGAGGAGCGCGGCAGGTACACGCTCGGCATCGCCCACACGCGCTGGGCGACGCACGGGCTGCCGACGGAGACGAACGCGCATCCGCAGGTCGCGGACGGCGGGCGTCTCGCGCTCGTGCACAACGGCATCATCGAGAACTACGCCGCGCTCCGCGCCCAGCTGGAGAAGCGCGGATGCGTCTTCGTCTCGCAGACCGACACCGAGGTGCTCGCGCACCTGATCGCGACGTTCGACACGGGCGACTTCATGGCGGCGGTCTCGCAGGCCCTGAAGCAGGTCGAGGGCACGTATGGGCTCGCCGTCATCTCCCTGCGCCATCCGGGCGAGATGATCGTCGCGCGCAAGGGCTCGCCGCTCGTCATCGGCATCGGCGAGGACTCGACGGTCGTCGCGAGCGACGTCTCGGCCATCGTCTCGTACACGCGGCAGGTCATCTACCTCGACGACGGCGACATCGCCCGCATCACGCCGGAGGGAGCGGACGTCTTCACGCTGGACAACGTGCCGGTCGCGCGCGACGTCCAGCGGGTCGACTGGGACGCCGCGTCCGCCGAGAAGGGCGGCTACGCGCACTTCATGCTCAAGGAGATCTTCGAGCAGCCGGAGTCGCTGCGGAACACGATTCGCGGGCGTCTCGACCTGTCCGGCGGCACGGCCGTCCTGTCGGGGCTGAACCTGCCGCCGCGCGAACTCGCGGCGATCCGCCGGGCCGTGATCATCGCCTGCGGCACGTCCCTGCACGCGGGCATGGTCGGCAAGTACCTCTTCGAGTCGCTCGCGGACCTGCCGACGAGCGCCGAGCAGGCGGCGGAGTTCCGCTACTGCAACCCGATCATCGGGCCGGAGGACTGGACGATCGCGCTTTCGCAGTCCGGCGAGACGGCCGACACGCTCGCGGCGGTGCGCGAGTCGATCGGCAAGGGCGCGCTCGTCTCGGCCGTCTGCAACGTCGTCGGCTCGACGATTGCGCGCGAGGCGGGGCGCGGCGTCTACCTGCACGCGGGGCCGGAGATCTCCGTCGCCTCGACCAAGGCGTTCACGTCGCAGGTCACGGTGCTCCTCATGATGGCGCTCAAGCTGGGCCGCACGCGGCGGCTGTCGCGCGAAGACGGGCTGCGGCTCTGCGCGGAGATCGCCGCGCTGCCGGATCTCGTCGCCGAGGTGCTGAAGGAGAACGACGCGATCGCCGGCGTGGCGGAACGGTTCGTGTCGGCGGACGACATGTTCTTCCTCGGGCGCGGCATCCTCTACCCGACGGCGCTTGAGGGCGCGCTCAAGATGAAGGAGGTCTCGTATGTCCACGCCGAAGGGTACCAGGCGGCCGAGCTGAAGCACGGGCCGATTGCGCTCCTGGGGCGCGAGACGCCGGTCGTGGCGCTCCTGAACGACATTCCGGGCAAGGAGAAGACGATGGGGAACGTGCAGGAGTGCCGCGCGCGCCAGGCGCCGGTCATCGGCGTGGTGACGGCGGGCGACGAGGCGGCGGCACGGCCCTGCGACGCGACGCTCCGCGTGCCGCGCACGAGCGCGGTCTGCGCGCCAATCGTCACGGCGGTCGCCCTGCAGCTGCTGGCCTACCACGTGGCGCGGATACGCGGCTGCGAGATCGACCAGCCGCGCAACCTCGCGAAGTCCGTCACCGTGGAGTGAGCGTCAGCCCCTCTTCAGCGCGGCGGCGAGGATGAGGACGACCCCGGCGACGGACCAGAGGTCGGGAATCTGCCCGAAGAGCGCGAGTCCGAGCGCCGCCGTGAAGAGGATGTTCGTGTAGTCGTAGACGGCGATGTCGCGCGGGGCGGCGAAGCGGTAGGCGAGGGTGATGCCGAACTGGCCGAGGGCGGCGCCTCCGCCGGCGCCCAGCAGGATCAGGACTTGGGCGGCGGTCATCGTGTCGAAGCGGCGGAGCATGAACGGCACGGCCGCGAGGCAGGAGAACACGCTGAAGAAGAGGATGATGAAGGCGCTGGAGAGGTGTTCCTTCCCGAGCGCCCGCAGCGCCGTGTAGGCGGCGCCGGCCGCAATGCCGCCGAGAAGCCCCATCAGGAGGGGGAAGGCGGCTTCGCCCGCGAATCCGGGCTTGGCGATCAGCAGGACGCCGCCGAAGGCGAGCAGGAGCTTTCCGACGGCCTTTCGGCTGACGCGCTCCCGGAGGAAGAGCCACGCGAAGAGGACGGTGAAGAAGGGCGCGGTCTTGTTCAGGGTCTGTCCCTCGGCGATGGAGATGCGTCCGAGGGCGTAGAAGTTCGCGAAGATGCCGACCGTGCCGAAGACGCTGCGCAAGACGAGCAGGAGCCATGTCCGCGCGGGGACAGGCCCCAGCGGCGGCGTGCGGGCGGCGGGGCCTGTCCCCGTCTTGCGGACGCGCGACTCCTGTACGAAGACGACGAGCGCGACGGCGAACGCAAGGGCGTTCCGGAAGAAGCTCTTCTGGAAGCTCGAAACCGGTGCGCCGAAGTCATCGCAGAGGCGCACGCAGGCGGCCATGACCGCGAAGCCCAGCGCGCTGGCGACGATGCAGACGATTCCTTTGCCTTTGTTGCTCATACGAGTTGCGTATTATACCCTATATTCCGTTTCTCGGGTAATGGGTCACTGAACAGCGGGGTATAGAAACTCCGACGGCTGGCAAAGGGGCGCCGCTACCGCTGCGCCTACGCT
>CAKURH010000085.1 GCA_934675625.1 uncultured Kiritimatiellota bacterium | reverse complement strand
TCCACGGAAAAGCCAATGCCGTCCAGCGAGGCAATGATCTCGGCCATCACCTTGCTCCGCTCCTTCACCGTATGACCAAGCTTCGAGGAGTCGAGCTGCATGTCCGAGAAGAGCCCGTCGAAATCGTCTTGAGACTCGTTATCCTGCGTCGAGGCCATCAGTTCGTTGATGGCACGTTGGAGGAACTCGATGTCAAACGAACGGTTCTCAACCATGCTGACCATCTTGCGGAAGAGGAATTCCGGCTTGATGAGATAACCGAGCGACTGGCGCGAAATCGTCTCAAGCGCCGTCCGCAGTTCAGCATTTCCCCAAGCCTCTTCATACGTGAGGTGGTCATCCTTCAGATTCCTTGCCATGAACTTCTCCGTACGGTCGGAGAGGTAGTAGTAGAAGATCATGCCGAGAATGTAGTTCTTGAACTCGTACGCCTCCATGTTGCCGCGCAAGGCGTTCGCCATCTGCCACAGCTTGGCGCAGAGTTCCTTCTGATGAGCCTGAATCGTGTCCTGCATGGTCAATCCTTATTGGTACTTGTCGGTAAGGGTGAGAATAAAGTCCGTGATGCGGTTGGCGAGCGCTATCTTCTTCAAAAGCGGCAACGGCTTTGCAATGCTGTCGCGCACCTGAGCATCGTCGAGAACGCCTGAGAATTCATAGCTCGACACCATCTCCGTGATGACCTCGGCCGGCATCTCAACGCTCTTTGCAAAAGCGTCGATCTCATCGCGCTTTGCCGCGTTTTCGAAATCGTTGTAGGCGGCATCCACATCGTCCCCATTGTTGAGCCCTCGAACAACAGAATCCAAGAAAGCCGCAAGCAGTTCGACTTTCTTGCGAAGCTGCGGATTGTCCGTGCGGTTCAGCTCGTCCTTGATATGCGCAATGTCCGCCTCTTTCTTTCTGCTGCCGAAGTGGATGTTGCGAATGAGATTCATGATGTAGGCGACATTGATGCGGTCACTTTCCATCAGTTCAATGCAGAAGTCCACATCGTTCAGGATCGACACGGACTGACGATCGTTCTTTCGCCTTGTGTAGAGGAGAAGGTATTTGCTCTTGTAGTCCTCGTATTCCTGCTCCGACATCGTGAACACGGACTTGTCGAACGAAAAGTCAACGAACGTCCGTGCCGCCTGCAGGTATTTCGTCAGTTCTCGGAAGATCACGACGAATGCGCGCTGGTCTTCCTCGCTTTGCATTGTATCGACGCTTTCGGGGCACAAGGCCACGTTTCTCAGTTTCAGCGCCATTTCATTGAATTTCTCGACATAGTACTCGTAGCCCGGCGTGAGGCTGCCGCCAAAAGTGGGGGCGGGACACTTCGAAAACAGGGCTAACGCCTCGTCGGTGCGCTGCTTGAGGTTTCGATAGCAGATGATGATCCCAAAGGGCTTCGTCTCCTTCTCGACGCGGTTGGTGCGCGAATACGCCTGCAGGAGCGTATGGTACTGCAATTCCTTGTCCACATAAAGGACTGACAGAGGTTTCGAGTCAAATCCCGTCAGAAACATGTCCACCACAAGAAGGATGTCAAGCTGCTGGCACTTCTTGCCTTTCACGCGATCAGAGACATCCTTGTGATACGCAACAAACGTATCTGTCGAGAAGCTCGTGCCGAACTTCTCATTGTAGTCGCGAATCATTCGTTCCAGCGCATCTCGGCTATGCTCGTCCCGGCCTTCCGCCTCTTCGTTCGCGCCATAGGTGAAAATCGCGCCGACAGAAAGCGAATGGTCGATCTTCTTGAGAATGTCGTAGTATCGAATGAGAATCGGTATCGAAGAGACGGCAAAAATGGCGGTATACTGACAATTGCGCGTACGTGTCCTGTGGTTGCTGACAATGTGGTTCGCAATCCGCGTCAGACGGTCTTCCGATCCGTAGACTTCATCCGTATCAATCCCCGAAACGACCGAACGATCGTTCAAGTCGTAATCACCCTTGATCGTCTTGACGTACTCGATGTGGAAACCAAGAACGTTGTTGTCAAAAATGGCATCCTTGATGAGGTAGTTGTGCAAACACTCGCCGAATAGCGCCTCCGTCGTCAACGTACGATGCCCCTCAACCATGCCATTCACCTCGAAGCGCGGCGTCCCCGTGAACCCGAAGAACTGAGCCTTGGCGAAATGCCGAACGATGTCGCGGTGCATGTCGCCAAATTGGCTGCGGTGACACTCGTCGATGATGAACACGACTTTCTCGTTCTTGTAGGCGTCCATCACCTTTGCATAGCGAGACCCCTTCACGGCATTCGCCATCTTTTGCATTGTTGTGACGATCAGCTGCCGGTTCTTGTCTCGCATTTGGCTCACAAGCACATCCGTCTTGTCTGTCGCATCGACGGAATCCCTCTCAAACTTGTTGAACTCCTCAATCGTCTGCGAATCGAGATCCTTGCGGTCAACGAGGAAGACGACCTTCCTGATCGTCGGTTCGGCAGCAAGGATCTGCGCCGTCTTAAACGCCGTGAGCGTCTTGCCAGCACCAGTCGTATGCCAGATGTAGGCGTTGCGCGACGTGACGCGAGCCTGCCGGACAAGAGCCTCGACCGCGTAGACCTGATAGGGACGCATCACCATCAGCAGACGATCCGTATCGTTCAGGATCATGTAGCGCGACATCATCCTGACAACGTGATCTCGCGCCAGGAATGCAAGTGCGAACTCCTTCAGATTGGTGATCCGGATGTTCTGCCGATCTGTCCAGAAAAATGCCTGCGAATGGAGAAGCGGCCTGTCAGAATTCGCGAAATACTTGGTATCGACGCCATTGGAAACGACAAACAGCTGGATGTAGTGATAGAAGCCCGTATAGGAATGCTTCTTGTAACGCATCACCTGATTGACGGCTTCGCGCACGTCAATGCCGCGTCGCTTCAGTTCAATCTGAATCAACGGCAAGCCATTGACAAGAATCGTTACGTCAAAACGGTTGCGATACCTTCCCTCGACCGCCGTCTGGTGCGCGACCTGAAAGACATTCTTCGTCGGGTCGTCGGCGCTGAAAAACGAAAGGTAGACCCTTGAGCCATCATCGCGCTGAAGCACAAACTTATCCCGAATGACCTTGGCACTCTCAAAGACGGACTTTCCCAACGTCACGTTGGCAATGCGGTCCCACTCCTTGTTCGAAAGCGGCACATCGAGGCTTCCTGCATTAAAACGAACGAACTGCGTCATGAAGTTTCCGCGCAGCTCCTCTTCGTCGGCAATACGGACTTCTGAAAAGCCCTGTCCCTTCAGCTGAGCCATCAGTTGCGCCTCAAGCTCAGCCTCGCTTTGGTATCCCATTTTGACGTCCTCCTGTTTAGCCTCTTACCGTTCCCACGGTGGGGGTTCGCGGACTTCAAGGTAGATGCGCGGGTCGATCCTGAACGTCGCCTCGCTCGCGGGCATGAGTTTGTCGAGCTCCGAGAGGAACGCGAGATTCACCGCCACGCGGAACTGCGGGCCGAGGTCGATGTCGAGCACCCGTCCGTCCGGATAGCGCAGCTCGATGAAGACCGGGAGCGGCCCCGGATTCTTCAGGATCACGGTGCGGATCGCCTCGACCTTCTTCTTGAGGTCAGGGTCGTCGTAGCGCAGCTTCAGCCGCAGCCCCTTCGAGAGGAGCGGCATCGCCTCTTCGAGCGGATACGCCTCCTTGACCGTGAAGTTCAGGTCGCCGACCTGCGGATTCTCGCGGCGCACGTCCTCCTTCGCGTAGACCGTCTTGTGCGACAGCTCGCCGCAGACGAGGACGAGCGAGTCGACCTTCGACTCCAGCGCGCTGCACTTCTCCCAGACCTTCGCGAACGCCGCGCCCTCCGCATGGCCGCGCCCGTCGTCCAGCCCGAGAATCGCCCACTTCTGCCCGACGGTCCCGTCGGGACGCGGCTTCGGCGTCTTCACCGAACACGACGTGAGGATGCCGACGGCGCGCACGTCGAGCTTCTTCAGGAGAATCTTGTCGACGCGACGCCTGAGCTTCGCCTTCTCCCTGTTGACGGCCTTGTCGAACGCCGCCTTGTCGCTCCACGCGACTTCGCCCTTCGCGCGCACGACGCCGCGCGCCATCGACTTGAGCGGCCAGTCCTGCTCGTCGGACTTCTTCAGAAGCCCCTCGATCGACGTGTCGTCCGCCGTCTCGGCGTCTTCCGCCTCGTCGTCCGCGTCCGCCGCATCCGCCGCCGTCGGCGCGGCGTCTTCCGAAACCGGGTCTTCCGCCGCCTCATCCTCCTCCTTCGTCTTCTTCGCGATCAGGTCGAAGGAGAACGGCAGGTTCTGCGCGTCCTCGCGGTCGACGCGCACGACGGAAAGGTCGCCGAGGAAGTGGCGGCACGCGGCCATCGGGTCGCCCGAAATGTAGACGCCGAGGAGGTCGCGCTCGTTCTTGAGGTCCTCGGCCGGCGCGAACGGCGGCGCGTCCGCCAGCTCCGAATCGTCCGCCTTCTCGTCGCCGCCCGCCATCAGGTCGAAGAAGCTCGTCTGCGCGCTCGCCTTCTCCTTCGCGCGCTGCTGCGCCTTCTTCAGCGCATATTCGATGTTGAGGAAGAGCTTCGCGCGGTTCGGTTCCAGCGTCGAGAACGCCCCCGTGCGCGTCAGGTTCTCCAGGACGCGCTTGTTGATGAGGTTCGAGCCGCCGAGCCGCAGGCAGAAGTCGAGGAAGCCCGTGTACGGCCCGTTCGCCGCGCGCTCGGCGACAATCGCCTCCGCCGCCGCGCTGCCGACGCCCTTGATGCCGCCGAGGCCGTAGCGGATGCCCTTCGAGCCCTTCGCCGGCACGAACCGCGCGCCCGACTCGTTCACGTCCGGGAGCAGGAGCTCCAGCCCGATGTCGCGCGCCTCGGCGACAAAGCCGGGAAGCTTGTCGAAGTTGCCGATTTCGGACGAGATCTGCGCGCACATGAACTCGGCCGGATAGTGCGCCTTCAGGTAGCCCGTCTGATAGGCGACCCAGGCGTAGCACACGGCGTGGGACTTGTTGAACGCATACGAGGCGAAAGCCTCCCAGTCCTTCCAGATCTTCTCGATGAGCTTCGTCGCCTCGGCCTCGTCCGCCCACTTGCCGACGCGGAACTTCGGATTCGCCAGACACCCCTTCACGAACTTCGCCTTGAGCTCGTTCATGATGTCCATGAGCTTCTTGCCCATCGCCTTGCGGAGCTTGTCCGACTCGCCGCGCGTGAAGCCCGCGAGGTCGCGCGAGAGAAGCATCACCTGCTCCTGATAGACCGTGACGCCGTACGTGTCCTTCAGGCGCCCCTCCATCTCCGGGTGGTCGTACGTGACCGGCTCGTCGCCCTGCTTGCGCGCGACGAACGTCGGGATGTAGTCCATCGGCCCCGGACGGTAGAGCGCGTTCATGGCGACGAGGTCGGTGAGGCGTTCGGGCTGCAGCGCGATAAGCCACTTCTTCATGCCCGGCGACTCGAACTGGAAGAGGCCCGTCGTCTCGCCGCGGCTGAAGAGCGCGTACGTCTCCTTGTCGTCGTCCGGGATCTTGTCCGTGTCCAGCTCGCCGTCGGCGTTGCGGATCGCCGCAGGCACGCGCGGGTTGTCCTTGCCCAGGAGCGCGACGCACTCCTTCTCGACCGTCAGCGTCTTGAGGCCGAGGAAGTCCATCTTCAGGAGGCCGACCGGCTCGACGAAGTGCCCGTCGTACTGGGTCGTGAGAAGCTTGTCCTCCGAACCTTTTCCTTCTTCCTTCTCACTTTTTCCTTTGCCCTTGCCCCCCTTTTCCGGCGTCGGCATGACGGGCAGGGTCTCGGCGATCGGGTCGCGCGAGATGATGACGCCGCAGGCGTGGACGCCCGGCTGTCGGATGCAGCCCTCGAGCCGACCCGCGCGCTCCATGAGCTTGTGGACGACGGGGTCTTCGGAGTTGAACGCGGCCTCCAGGTCGGGCGACTCCTTGCGCGCCTTCTTGAAGTTGATCTTCGGCGTGTCCGGCACGTAGGAGGCGAGCTTGTTCGTGTCGGCGAGCGGATAGTCCATCACGCGCCCGACGTCCTTGATCGCCGACTTCGCCGCCATCTGGCCGAACGTCACGATGTGCGCGACGTGGTCGGCGCCGTACTTGCGCGTCACGTAGTCGAGCACACGCTCGCGCCCCGCGTCGTCGAAGTCGACGTCGATGTCCGGCATCGAGATGCGGTCGGGGTTGAGGAAGCGCTCGAACAGGAGGTCGTACTTGAGCGGGTCGACGTTCGTGATCCAGAGCGCGTAGGCAACGGCCGAGCCGGCCGCCGAGCCGCGCCCCGGCCCCACCCACACGCCGCACTCCTCGCGCGCCGCGCGGATGTAGTCGCGCACGATGAGGAAGTAGCCGGGAAAGCCCATCAGCTTGATCGTGTCGAGCTCGAACTGCACGCGCTCGCGCACGTCGTCCGGAATCTTCCCGTCCCCGTCGCCCCAGCGGACGGCCGCGCCCTTCCAGACGAGGTCGGCGAGGTAGTCGGCCTCGAACTTGATGCGCAGCACCTTGTCGTAGCCGCCGAGGCGGTCGAAGTTGTTCGGCTTCTGGACGTTGAACTCGGCCTTCAGCTTCTCCTCGTCGAATTCCTTCGCGTAGCCCTCCTCCGTGCCGAACGAGACGGGAATCGCGAACTTCGGCATGATCGGCGGCGAGTCGAGCTCGTATTCCTCGATGCGGTCGGCGACCTCCTTCGTGTTCGCGATGAGCTCCGGGTTCTCCGCAAAGAGCGCGCGCATCTCCTCCTCGGTCTTGAAGTACTCCTGGCCCGAGTAGATCATGCGCTTCTCGTCGGACATCTTCTTGCCCGTCGAGAGCGCGAGCAGCACGTCGTGCGAATCGTCGTCCGCCGCGTCGAGGAAGTGCACGTCGTTCGTCGCGATGACGCGGATGTCGAGCTTCTTGCCCAGTTCCAGCATCCCCTTGACGATCTTCAGCTGCCGCTGGTAGAGGTCGACGAACTCGTTCTGCGCCGAAAGCGGGATGTCCGGCCCCGACTTCGTGGCCTTGTGGAGCATGACCTCCAGCGAGTAGTTCTCGCCGAAGAGCCCCTTGTACCACTTCGCGACGCGCTCGGCCTCGTCCATGCGGCCCTGGTCGATCGCGCGCGCGACCTCGCCGGCGATGCACGCCGCCGAACAGTGCAGCCCCTCGTGGTACTTCTCGAGGAGGGCGTGGTCGATGCGCGGGCGCATGTAGAAGCCGTTGATGTGCGCTTCGCTGATGAGCTTGACGAGGTTGTGGTAGCCCGTCAGGTTCATCGCGTGGAGACAGAGGTGGTGGCGGTATTCCGACTTGTCGCGCGTCCGGTAGTCGCCCGTCGAGGTGACGTAGGCCTCGCAGCCGAGGATGGGCTTGACGTGCACGTCCGCCAGGTCGCCGTAGGTCTTCGCCTTGTTCGAGCGGCACTCGTCGTAGAAGCTCTTGAGGGCGAAGAGGTTGCCGTGGTCCGTCACGGCGAGGGCGGGCATGCCGAGGGCGCGCGCCTTCTTCACGAGCGGCACGATCTGGCACTGCCCGTCAAGGAGCGAATAGGTCGTGTGCAGGTGAAGGTGTACGAAGTCGGACATGGCCGCCTTACGCCAGCTTGGCGAGTTTTGCGGCGAGGCCGATGTAGTTCGCGGGCGTCATCTTGAGGAGGCGCACCCTGTCCGCCTTCGGCAGCGGCAGGGCCTTCACGAAGTCGCGCATGATCTCCGCCGTCACGCGGCGGCCGCGCGTCAGCTCCTTCAGCCGCTCATACGGATGATCCATGCCGACCTTGCGCATCACGGTCTGGATCGGCTCGGCGAGGACTTCCCAGTTATGGTCGAGGTCTTCCGCCAGGCGCGCCTCGTTGAGCTCCAGCTTGCCGAGGCCCTTCTGGGTCGAGCGGATGGCGATGAGCGTGTAGCCGAAGCCGACGCCCATGTTGCGGAGCGTCGTCGAGTCCGTGAGGTCGCGCTGCATCCGCGAGATCGCGAGCTTGCGCGCCATGAAGCCGAGGACGGCGTTCGCGAGCCCAAGGTTGCCTTCCGAGTTCTCGAAGTCGATCGGGTTCACCTTGTGCGGCATCGTCGACGAGCCGATCTCGCCCTTGACCGTGCGCTGCTTGAAGTAGCCCATCGAGACGTACATCCAGACGTCGCGGTCGAAGTCGAGGAGAACCGAGTTCCAGCGCGCGAGCGCATCGAAGAGCTCCGCGATGCCGTCGTGCGACTCGATCTGCGTCGTGAGGCGGTTCTGACGGAGGCCGAGCGAGCGAATCACCTTCGCGGACAGCTTCTCCCAGTCGACGTCCGGGTAGGCGGAGAGGTGCGCGTTGAAGTTGCCGACCGCGCCGTTCATCTTCGCGGGCATGACGAGCCGGTCGAGCTCCGCCGCCTGTCGCTTCAGCCGCGCCGAAACGACCGCAAGCTCCTTGCCGACCGTCGTCGGCGAGGCGGGCTGGCCGTGCGTGTGCGCAAGCATCGGGACCTTCGCCGTCGCCTTCGCCATCTGCGCGATCGTCGCCGTCATCTCGTCCTGCGCCGCGCGCAGGATCCGCTGGCCGTCGCGCAGCATGAGCGCGTGGGACATGTTGTTGATGTCCTCCGACGTGCAGCCGAAGTGGATGAACTCCGTGCGCGTCTTGAGCGAGGACTTCGCGACCTGCTCCTTCAGGAAATACTCGACCGCCTTGACGTCGTGGTTCGTCGTCTTCTCGATCTCCTTCACGCGGCGGGCGTCGTCGAGCGAGAAGTCGGCCGCGATCTTGCGGAGCACGGCGCGCTCCTTTGCGGACAGCACCTTGCATTCCGCGATGCGCGCATCGTCGCACAGGGCCTCCAGCCACGTGCATTCGACGAGCACGCGCCGCTTGATGAGGCCGTACTCGGAGAACACCTCCTGAAATTCCGCACACTTGTTCGCATAGCGCCCGTCAATCGGGCTGATCGCCAGTAGAGTATCGAGATTCATGGCGCGTATTATACCAAAAGTCCGTTCCGGCCCGCGAAGGCAAGGCCTAGTCACGCGCCAAATAGGCGAGCAGGGACTGGCGCAGGGCGCGGGCCTCGGGCAGGTGCGCGCAGGCGTCGAGGTCGAGCGCCGAGACGACGAGATGCCCCGCGCCGCGACGTTTCTCCCAGACGACGCCAAGGCGGTGGTTGCGCGTCACGTTGTCGATGCCCTGCACGATGACCGTCGCGTCGGGGTCGCCGTCCAGGACGACGTTCACGCCGTGGAACAGCATCTCCCGCCACTGGTAGTCCGAATGAAACGCCGTCGGGAAGCCCGCGAGGGCCGGATGCGCCGCGTCGACGAGGAGGCCGAGCGTGCCCGGCGCGACGGGCTTCTTGTTCGACTCGCACACGTGCCGGAACATCTGCCAGTTCCAGAAGTCGCTCGCGAACGTCCCCTCGACCGCGTTCGTCGGCGCGTTCGCCTTCGAGAGAATGCAAAGAACCTTCCGCCCCTCCGCGAGCAGCCGCTCGCCCGCTTCCTGCGACTTCACGACCGCGACGCCCTCTGGCGCGGCCGCCTCGGCTTTCGGATAGGCCCAGAGCGGATAGGCGTTCCGCTCGGCGCGTCCGGCGAGGGACAGTTCGAGCACGTAGCGCGCCGGACGCGCCGATTCCGGCAGAATTACGCTGATTTTTCCGACTTTCGCCACGTTTCCGACCGCCACCGACACGGGGACAGACCCCGCCGCAACGACTTTTCCGTCCCGTGCGGACGGCACGAGCCGTCCGTCGCCAGGGCCTGTCCCCACCTCGACGAGCCTCCAGTCGAGCGTCGCGTCCAGGACGTCTTCGGCGCCGTAGTGCGCGACCAGCAGCTCCGCCGCGAACGTCGCCCCGGCCTCGTGGGTGTGGGACGGGAAGCGGGCGAGCAGGACGGTCGGCGCGCAGAACCCGCGCCAGGCCTCCGGCGCGATCAGCCCCTTCGGCTCCATGAACGCGTCGAGGATGCCGACGAGGGCCGTGCCCTGTCCCGGAAAGTCCTGGATGTCCAGGAGCTGGAAGCCGCCGAAGCCGGGCGTGCGCAGCGCCTCCTCGATGTCCTCGCGGTAGTTGAGGACGGCGAGCGCGCCCGACGCGCGGAAGAAGGCGTCCGCCTTGTCGATCAGGCCCGCCTTCCGCAGGCGTTCGCGGAAGATCTCCAGGTTGACGGGCTTGAGCGGCCCCGTCCACTTCGCGATCTCCGAATAGTCGGGATAGACCTGATACTGGCCAACCTCGTGCCCAACGAGCGGCACGGCGGAATGCGCAACCGCAGGCGCGAAGTCGCGCATCGTGCCGCCGCCCGGCTCCTGCACGCCGCCGAGCGGCAGGTCGGCGTGCGCATACGAGCCGCGCACGTTCCCCGCCGCGCCCGACGCGCTGCGGAACGTCGCCCAGAAGTCGTCGCCGGGACACGGCTTCGGCACGAAGAAGTCGGCGTTCGTCCCCTGCGCGTAGAGCGGACGCGGGTCGTGGGCGCGCAGCTCTTCCACGACGGCAAGACGTCCCTCGCGCCCCTTCAGCGGCTCGTTGGCGAGCGAAAACATCACGAACGAGGGATGGTTGCCGTAGGCGTCGAGGATGCGTTTCGACTCGGCGAGGCAGTAGGCCCGCAGGGCGGGGTCGGACCAGTCGCCGCCAAAGCACGCGAACTCAGGCTGGAGGTAGAAGCCGAGCTCGTCCGCCGCCTCGAACGCGGCCTCGGGCGGACACCACGAGTGGAAGCGCACGTGGTTGAGCCCGTAGTCCTTCAGCGTGCGGAAGTACCTGCGCCACGCCGCGACATCCATCGGCGCGGCGCCCGTGAGCGGCCACACACACGCGTCGTGCCGTCCGCGCAGGAACGTGGGGCGCCCGTTGACGGTGAACTGCGAGCCGCGCGTGCGGAACGACCGCAGCCCGACCTTCATTTTGCGCGAGAGGCCGCCGACACGCACCTCGATCTCGTGCAAAACGGGCGTGAACTCGCTCCAGAGCGCGGCGTCCTGTGCGAGGGCGACCGTCTGGCGGCTCGTCGTCACGCCCGTCGGCGAAATGACCTCCGCCTCGACGCCGACCGTCCGCGCCGCCGGATCGGGGAAGAGGCGGATGCGCCCGAAGCGCGTCGGCCCCTCGGCGCGCAACTCGATGCGCCCCATCACGCCGTTCCAGTTCGTCTGCGTGTCGTCCGAGACCTGGTGGCCCGAGACGGGAAGCTCGTCAAGCCGGTTGTCGACCTCGAGCCGCAGCGTATGGAGCCCCGGCTGCACGTCCGGCGGCAGCTCGAACACGGCGGGCGCGGCGAGCGTGTCGCGGCGCCCGAGGTCGGCGCCGTCCCAGAACGCGCGGACGATCTTCGTGCGCTCGAGGAAGAGCGAGACGTGCTTCCCCTCCCACACGGCGGGGATCTCGACCTCGCGTTCGTACCGCGCCACGCCGACGAACGGGAAGCGCCGCGCCGGGTGCATCGTGAGCGCGCCCGCCATCTCCGCGCCGAGGAGCTGCGGGTGGATGCGCTCGACCACCGCGCCGCCGAGGCGCCCGTCGCCCTTCCGCGCGAGGTCGGTCGTCGTCGGCAAACAGATTGTGTCCGCAAGCGCATTCGTCTCGCCCAGCCCAAACCGCCATTCGCCCGCGAGCGACAGGCTCTCCGCCCGCGCACAGAGACACGCCCCCGTCAGCGCCCCCGCAGCCATCAGTCGTTTCATGTTCATGTCCGTTCTTCCTTTCTCTTCTTTCGCTGTTCGTTTTCCGAAAACCTCAGGCGACGCCTCCCGTCTCGTCGAGACACCACTTCCAAACGGGGACAATGCAGACGCCGTCGTCCGTCCGGCGGTTGTCATCCCACGTCACGAGGAAACAGTCCGAAACGCCCAGCTCGTCACGGGCCTCGCGCAAGGCCGCCAGTTCCCGACTCTCGGTCGATTCCTGCGACAGCTCCCACGCAACCTGCATGAGCCGACGTGTGTGCGTGTCACGGTCTTCGACGAGGAAATCCACCTCGGCGCCCGATTTCGTCACGTAATACTCAATCTTGTTGAAGCCCCGGCGCAGGTGCATGAACACCAGGTTCTCCAGCAGCCAACCGCGCGCGGCCGCGTTCTTGGGCGTCAGCGCCCGGATGATCCCCGTATCGACGATGTAGTACTTGTCGGGATTCGCCCGGCGGACGGACAGCGAGTCCGTGCGGATCGGTACGCGATAAAGAAGGTAGGCGTCCACAAAATACGACAGGTAGTCCGAGATGAACTCTCGGTTGTCCGACACGCCGAGGTTCTTCAGCGCCCCGGACAGCGCGCGCGTCGAGATCTTGCGCGCGTAGTTGTGGATCACGGCGTCCAGCGTGTAGCGCAGGGCCTGCACGCTCGGGATCTCGTGCCGCTCGATGACGTCGCGGTAGACGACGGCATCGACGTGCTCCTGAAGCAGCTTGTAGCGGACGCGCACCCCTTCGCCCTGGACATCGGGGAAGCCGCCCTCCTCCAGATAGCGCGCCATCGCATGGCGCAGCACGCCGGCTGTGCGGGACGAATACGGCGCGGACGGAAGCGTCTTCACGAGCCCGTTGAACGTCAGGAACTCCGAAAACGAAAGCGGAAAGACCTCCGTCTCCAGCGAGCGGCCCCGCATCTGCGACGCGATTTCGGACGACAGCATCTTGGACGACGAGCCCGTCAGGCACAGCTGCACGAGGCGCGAATCGACCAGCCGCCGCGCATACAGCTCCCATCCCTTCACATTCTGCAGCTCGTCCAGGAAATACCAGCATTTCTGCCGCGCCGCATCGGGGTAGATCTCCGCATGCACGTCGCCGACCAGCCGCAGGTCTTCAAGGCGCACGCGATTCAGGCGGTCGTCGTCAAAGTTCACGTGGACAATCCGCTCCAGCGGTATGCCGGCGTCGAGAAGCGCCCGCATGCGCTGATACGTGACGTAGGTCTTCCCCGTCCGGCGCATGCCCATGACAACGGTCGCGTCATGCGCCTTTTCCGGGTAATCGACGGCACGAGGCCTGACGTCCGTCGGAACGCCCTCCTCGTAGAACTCCTGCATGGCTTCGCCAATCTGCCGCTTCATGTCGTGGAGTATAGCACGACACGCCGCCGCACGTCAATGCTGTGGCCAATTTTCTTGGCCACATCCGCTCGTTTCTGGCAAAGATTATTGGCCACATTCCCGACATCAGGACGGCGCGGGGACAGGCGCGCCGCTCACCTCGCGTCGAAGTCGAGGCGGAGAAAGACGGGGCGGTACGCCTCCAGCCGCACGGCGAGCTCCGTCACCGAGCCCCGCGCCACGCAGGCGACCGGCCGCCACGTCCCGTCCGCTGACAACGCCTCGACGGCGGACGGACGGCGTGCGAAAACAAGCGGCAGCATCTCCAGAACGTCCAGGTTCAGGTTGTCCGCCATCAGCACCGTCCGCCCTTCGCCATCGACGGCGGACTCCAGCATGATCTCGGCGTCGCCGTCGTAGTGAACCGGCACGGCCCCGCCGCCCACGAAGGCGAGCGCGCGCAGAATTTCGCGTTTGCGCGTCTCTGTGTTGTAGGCGAAACTGTCGAACCAGACGGGACGCGACGGCACAGAAGACGCCATGACGAAGACGCGGCCCCCCTTCCCGTTTACGAAGGAGAGCGAGCCCGGCGTCAGCGTCTCCTCCTCCGGATCGACCGAACTTCGCCGATGGACGAAGACGCTCTCGACCTTCGCCGCCGCGTCGTGCGCCGAAAGGTCGGCCGGTTGCCGCAAGGCGCCGCGATGGACGCAGTCGCCGAAGCGTTCGCCCGAAATCGCCTTGCCCGCATACGGCTTCGCCGCGACGCCGATTTCGTCCGCGAAGCCGCGCTTCGCCAGCGCGACGGCAGCCGCGCCGTCGAGGAGGACGCCGCCGGAGAGGATTCGCTCCAGGTCTGCATCCGTCAGGTATGCGACGTCCTGCTCGCGCAACGCGCAGACGTCGCCCGGACGCGCCCGGCCGACGCGCCAGGGGATGCCCATGAACGCAAACAGGTCGCTGCCCCAGTCGGCGGCGCGCCCCGGCGGCACGCCCGGCGACCACACGGACGGCAGCGGGCAGCAGATGCCCGTGCGCGTCAGGTCCATCGCCGCGAGCGTCTTAATGAGCCCGGCGTCACGGGCAAAAGCCTCTCGATAGGCCTTCCCGCTTTGCGTCTCGTAGGCATTGCCCATGCGCGTGATCCAGACCTTCGCGCCCTTCAGCCCCTCGAAGAGGCCCGTCAGGATGTGATGCGTGAAGAACGTCGCGCTGCACGAATAGCGGTTCTGGGGGCAGGTGTCCGGCTCGTCAAGGAAAACCGCCTCGCCCTCGCCGATCGCGGCGATTTCGCGGGCCGTGAGCGCCAGTCGTGCGGGCGCGACGCGCAGGTCTGCCGTGAGGTAGCTTGAGTTGTTGACGCGGATGACCGGCTTCTGTCCGGACGCGGCCAGGATTCTCCCCATCCGCAGGGCCTGATGGGCATCCTGCTCGCAGAGGCAGAACTCGCCCGGGACGTCGGGCGGGAACTGGTCTCGGACGACCTGCAGGAAATCAGCGATGGAGTCCTCCAGCAGCTTGTCCCAGCGCGCCGCGAGAGCCTTGTCCGACTTCAGCGCCTCGACCAGATCCGCGCGCGTCCAGCTCCGGCCCGTGCGCCGCGCGAACTCGGCGAGATGGCCGGGGCAGTAGCAGCCGTCCGTCCACGAGTTGAGGCGCGTGTCATCATCAATCATGAAGAAGTCTGGATTCGTCGACGCAAGCTTCGCCGCCTGGTCGCGCATGTAGGCGCGGAACGCGGGCGCGAGCGGACAGAACTTGTACATCGTCGTCCCGTCCTTTCGCACGACGAGCTGGCCCTCGGCCGGCACGTTCGGCGTCCAGCCGTGGCCCATCGTCGCCTGGAAGAGGATGCCCTGCCGCAAGCCCGGCGCGGCCTTCGCGACGACGGCGCGCCGCCGGACGAAGTCCGCCGCCATTGGCGTCGCCTTGTCAGCGAGCGGTCGCCCCTCCGGGAAAAGAGCCATCGAGTACGCGAACGAATCGATCGGCGTGTTCTCGGACAGGAACTTCGCGTCTGCGGCCGCCTCGGCATCGCCTTCCGCGCCCCCCAGCGGCGCGATGTTGAGCCAGAGCGGTGCAGTCGGGGCCGCCGACAGCGTTCCGGCCGCCGTCATGCAGGCGACCGTCAGGGCATTCTTCAGGGTGCGCTTCAATTCTTTCATTGCCATCGTTTGATTCCTTTTGTTCATGCGGCGTTATATCGTGAATCTCTCCTCCGGAGAGCAAATGACACATCCCCGCCGTTAAGTTTCAACGCCAGAAGGACGGCAGCTTCCGCCCGTGGAGCATGAAGCTGCCGAATTTCCTCAAAACCAGATCGAGAACCAGTCGCCAGACAGGTTGGCGTCCGCCGCCGACTGGTAGTCGCACACCCGGTAGACGCGGTCGGGCCGCCCCGGCGCGGGGACGCGCAGCTCCCACGCACCCATCGTCGCCCCGTCCACGTACACCTCGTTCAGCGCCGCCGCCGCGACGGTCGAGGCGCGGTAGAGGCGGCGCGCCTTGAGCGCACCGCCATCCGTGACGGCGACAAGGTTCGTGGACGCGATACCGTTCGCACCCATGATCAGCGCCTCCGTGTCGAGAACCGAACCGACGCCGGACACGGCGAGCGTCGCCACGCCGTCGGCCTTGCTGCCCAGACGAAGACGTCCACTGTCTCCGTTCTGCGCGTTGCGCGTGTCGTTGGTCGCGCCGTCAAAGACGCCGAGGAATCCGCGTCCGCCCTGTCCGAGAAGGACAGTGCCATTCCCTCGCGTCCGAAATGTGCCGCCGCTCTGCCAGACGAGGCCTTCCGCACCCGTCCCCGTCGTGATGTTGACGGCATTGCTGAAGGTCGCCGTGCCACCCGTCATCAGATAGGCCCCGTACGAATTGACGCCCGACTCGCCCACGCAGGTTCCGTACTCGTTGTCGCGCAGCACGAGCGCACCGCCCGACTGCACGAGCGTATTGCGCTTGCCGCTGTTACCAAGCCGCATCCAGTCCACGTCCAAGAGGCCGTCCGACAGCTCCAGACGCGCATCCGTCTCGTTGAGTTTGAGGGCCTTGATCCGCCGCGTCACGTTTGAAGAGCAGACGTGAAGGCCGCCGCCCTTTCCCTCGAACTTGTCCAGGGTGAGCGGCCCGTTCAGGTAGAGGTCGCCCCAACTCCATCGGGTGACCGAACCCGCCGTCACCGAGCCGAGCAACTCAAGCGCGCCGCCCTCGATGACCAACGAACCTGGAAATGCCGTCATCGGCGAACCGCTCAGAATCGCATGCCCCCATCCCTTCTTGGTGAGCGTATTCACGGTGTCAGGCAGGACATCCGGGTAGACGACTCGCTCGCCGCCGGCGACATCCAGCGTCAGCGTGCCGTTTACGACGGACGGGAAGTCCGCGGCTGTGTGGGGGGGGGGGGGGGGGGGGGGGGGGGGGGGGGGG
>CAKURH010000084.1 GCA_934675625.1 uncultured Kiritimatiellota bacterium | reverse complement strand
GCGGCATGAGCCTTGCGTCCTTTGCGTTCTCTGCGGCTAAACCCCTTTGACTCTGCATAAATATCTCGTTGCACCCGCCTTGGCCCGTCGGCCCACCTCTTGGCCCGTCGGCCCGACAGGCCTAGCATAAGGCATGCCGGAGACGGGACTCGAACCCGTACGTCAAACACTTGACAAGGGATTTTAAGTCCCCTGTGTCTGCCATTCCACCACTCCGGCCCAGCGACTGCCGGATATTATAGCAAATCGTCCGCACGTCAGGGCTGGCGCAGCCGTTCCGCCCGCTTCAGCACCTGATCCGCCAGCTCCGCCTTGCCGATCTTCTTGAGGCAGAGCCCGAAGTTGTGGACGGCGACGGCGTGCTTCGGCTGGATGAGGATGATCGTCTCGAAGCACTTCATCGCCTGAAGAACCTGCCCCGCCTCCAGGAACGCGCGCGCGTTCGCTTCCAGCCGGTCGATGCGCTCCAGCAGCAGCGGATCGTTCGGGTTGCGCAAGGCCGCCCGTGCCCAGATTTCGCACGCCGCCGCCTCGCCCGTCTTGTCCGTCGCCGCCCGCGCGGCCATGTTGCCCTTCAGAACCTCGCGGCGCACGTTCCGCATCGAGCGGATCTCGTTTGAGACGGACTGGGCGATGTCGCCGTCCACCTCCGCCGGATCAATCCAGCCGATCGCCGTCACGCCCTCCGGCACGAACCATTCGGGCACGACCTCGCCCTTCAGGTCGTTCGCGAACGCCGGCAGGACTTCCGCCAGCGTCCCGACATAGCTCGCGAAGACCTCCGGCAGGGAGACCGTGCAGTCGTCATCGCCCGCCACCGCGTCCAGCGCCCGCGCAAGCGAGACCCGCGCGCCGGGCGCATGCTGCACGACGAGCCAGCTCTTCTCGCCCGGCATCCAGAGGTGCGCGTCCGACGGGTCGGCGAACGCCGTGAGTTCCCTCTTCAGCTGCGCCGCCGTCAGTCCCGCGACGTCCATGGCCGTGAACGCCGGACGCGCCGCGCCGTTCGTGACGGCATTCTCCAGTCGGTAGATGCCGCGCACGGCGGCCTTCACGGCGGCGCAGGTCTTGCGGACGGGCTTCGCCGTTTCGCTTTCACGGGAACAGCCCGCGACGGCCAGCGCCGCCACGAGCAGGACGAGGAATGGAGCCGAAATCTTCATGGTCAGGTTGGTGGGCGACGCACAGGACATCCGTTCGGCGCACGCACGAGTTCGCGCACGAGCGCGGCGGCGACGCGCCGCTTCGTCATCAAGGGAAACTTTCTCTGCGCGCCGTCCGGGAAGACGAACGTGACGCGGTTCGTCTCCGTGCCGAAGCCCGACCCCCTCTCCGTCACGTCATTTGCGACGATGAACGCCAGCCCTTTCTCGCGGCACTTGCGCGCCGCCTCGGCGAGGACGTCGTTCGTCTCCGCCGCAAAGCCGACAAGCGAAACGTCCGCGCGTCCGGCGCGGCGCAATCGCGCGCGCACGGTCTTCAGGATGTCGGGGTTGCGCACGAGCTTCAACACGCCCGCCATCTGCCGCTTCTTCAGCTTCTGCGCCGCGCAGCGCGCCGGACGCCAGTCCGCAACCGCCGCCGTCGAGACGAAGGCGACAGCCTCGCCGCCATCGTCCGCACGGCCCAGCGCGTTCCGCACGGCCGCGAGCATCTCGCGCGCCGAAACGACATCCACCCGCCGCACGCCTTTCGGCGTCTTCAGGGCGACGGGCCCGGCGATCAGCGTGACGTCGTGCCCGCGCCGCGCCGCCTCGGCGGCGACGGCGAACCCCATCTTGCCGGTCGACGGATTCGAGAGAAACCGCACCGGATCCAGGTATTCGCGCGTCGGCCCCGCCGTGACGACGATCTTCATCGTCCGGGAATCAGACGTTCAGCGCCGCATGGTCCTTCGTGACCGCGCCCTTGTCGAGCCCCATCTTCTTGAGGTCGACGTTGACGACGCCCCACGGCTCGACGTTCCGCCAGTTGCCGCGCGTGAAGTCCGGCACGTCGACCGGCTTCGAGCCGCTGCGCACCGACGTCTCGGTGAGTTCGCAGAGGCAGCTCGTCGCCGCGAGGTCGTAGACGTCCATGTCAAGCGGCTGGCCGTTCTGCAGGCACCACGCCCAGCGCAGGTCCATGATGAAGTCCATGCCGCCGTGGCCGCCGATCTTCTGCGCCATCTCGGAGACGTCGCGCCAGAGCGGGTGCATGTACTTCGCGCGGACTTCCGCCGCCTTCTTCTCGTCGAACCAGGCGTGCGCCTTGCGGTCGAAGCATTTGTCCTCGAACGCGCACTGGAACGGGTAGTCGCGGACGATGCCCTTCGTGCCCGAGATGAGGTTGATGCGCGAGTAGGGGCGCGGCGAGCTGACGTCGTGCTGCACCATGATCGACTTGCCCTTCACCGTCTTGATGAGCGTCGTGTTCATGTCGCCCATCGCGGCCGGCGGATCCTTCTTGCGCGGATCGGCGTCCGTCAGGAACTCTTTCTTGAAGTACTCGTAGTTGACGTTGTGCGGGCCGTTCTCCAGCGAGACGAGGTAGTCGAAGCGGTCGCCGCGGTTGATGCCCATCGTCTGGCAGATCGGCACGAGCCCGTGCGTCGGATAGCGGTTGCCCTTGTGCACCATGTTCTCGCCGTAGCGCCAGACCCATTCCGTGTTGTAGTGCTTGCCGACGGAGGGGATGATCTCGCGCAGGTCGTGGATGTACGCGCCTTCCGCGTGGTTGATCTCGCCGAACATCCCCAGCCGCGCGAGGTGAAGCTCGAGGAGCTCGATCTCGCCGTAGACGCAGTTCTCCAGCTGCATGCAGGGGATGCGGAACTTCTCCGACGCCTCGACGAGTTCCCAGCATTCCTCCGTCGTGAGCGCAGCCGTCACCTCGACGAGCGCGATCTTGCCGCCGAGGAGGCCGCGCAGCGCGACCGGCTGGTGCAGGGCCCACGGCGTCGCGCAATAGACGACGTCGCAGTCGCCGAAGTCGCAGAGATCCTTGTAGCCCTCGTCGCCGACGTACGTCTTGATCGTGTCGACGCCCGCGTAGTTCCGCTCCTTGAGCCACTTCAGGTTGAGCTCGACGCGCGCCGGGTCCTTGTCGCAGAGCGCAACGATGTCCACGCCCGGAATCTGCGCCACGCGATGGACGGCCCCCGTGCCGCGCCCGCCGATACCGATGAAGCCGACGCGGACGCGCTTGAACGGACGGAGCGCGTAGTTCTGCATGATTCCGCCTTCGCCGAACCCGAGCCGGTTCAGGTGACACCCTGCGGTCAGCGCCGCCGCGCCCATCCAGGCCGTGCCCTTCAGGAAGTCTCTTCTGCTGCTGTTCATGTGTCGTTTTCCTTTCTGCGAACTTCGTCCGCTGTCGTTTGTCATTTATGGGATTCCAAATGCTCTCTCACCGTATCAGCGAGAGGAACTCCTGGCGCACCTTCTCGTCCGCCCGGAACGAGCCCAGCACGGCCGAAGTCGTCATTTCGCTGTTCTGCTTCTCGACGCCGCGCATCATCATGCAGAGGTGCTTCGCGCGGATGACGACGCCGACCCCCTCCGCGTCGGTCTCCTTCATGACGGCGTGCGCGACCTCCTCCGTCAGCTTCTCCTGGATTTGCAGGCGCCGCGCGAACATGTCGACGATGCGCGCGAGCTTCGAGACGCCAAGCACCTTGCCCTTCGAGATGTAGCCGATGGAGCACTTGCCGTAGAACGGCAGCAGGTGGTGCTCGCAGAGCGAGTAGAGCTCGATGTCCTTCAGGATCACCATGTGGTTCGTGCCGCTCGTGAACTTCGCGCCGTTCACGACGGCCTTCAGGCTCTGGCGGTAGCCGCGCGTCAGGAACGCGAGGGACTTCGCGACGCGCACCGGCGTCTTCTTCAGGCCCTCGCGTTCAGGGTCTTCCCCCAGCTCGACCAGGAGTTCCCTGACAAGCGCGGCAATCTTCTTTTCGTTCGGCTGTTTCATGGTCAGACTTTGATTTCGATTCCGAAAACGTAGATGGGCGGCGGTCAGAAGAGGACGAGGTAGATCGCCCAGTTGATCGCCAGCGAGTAGAGGTTCGCGAGGAAGTCGTCGATGACGATGCCGCGTCCGCCGGGAATGGACTGAAGTCGCCGGCACGGCCACGGCTTCAGGATGTCCACCGCGCGGATGACGGCGAAGAAGACGAGCATCGACCACCACGGCAGCGACGCGAGCGGAATGCCGATGAGCGCCAGCGGATAGAGCATCCACTCGTCCGCCGTGATGCGTCCGTCGTCCTTGATGCCAAGCGCCTGCTCCGCGACGTCGCAGAACGGGATCGCGAGGAGCGTGAAGCCGAGACACGCCGGAATCTGCAGCGCGAGCGGCAGCGCCGCCACCGCATACGCAAGCGCGACGCCGGGCAGCGAGCCGAACGTGCCCGGCGCGAACGGCGCAACGAGGCCGAGGCCAAAGCCGCTTGCGACGAAGACGCAGAACTTCCTCATGCCGCCGCCTCGTCCTTCTTCAGCTTCGCCACCACGTCGCGCACGCCCGCATGGTGCCAGGCGTCAAGCTTGATGCCGTCCACGCGCACGATGCCCTTCTTCTCCCACTGCGACCAGTCGATGCGCTTCACGTCGGCGAACGCGCGCCGCACGCCCCGAAAGACAAACCCCGTGTCGTCATAGTCGAAGCGGAACCGCGCGAGCAGGCCGACGTGTCCGGCGATGACGAGGGACGCAAGCAGCGCGAGGAGCGAGAAGCCATGCTGCGTCTGCGTCTTCTGACGCTTGAACGCATCGAGGTCAAAGCCGGCGGGCGCGTCGCTGCCCTCGACGGAGCGGTAGAGTTCCGCCGCCGGCGTCGCCGGATAGCGCACGAACCCGTCATAGCCGAACCAACCCGAAAGCCCGAGCATCAGGAGCGCGACGCCGAGATGCCGCACGGCGAACTCGCGATTGAGCGTGAGTCTTTTCATCCTCTTTGCCTCAGAATCTCGTACAACGTCACGGCGGCGGCGACGCCGGCGTTCAGCGACTCGAAGCCGCCCGGCATCGGCAGTTCGCCGATGAAATCGCAGGTCTCGCGCACGAGCCGCGAGATCCCCGCGCCCTCCGCGCCGACGACGAGCCCGACGCGCCCCTTGAAGTCAATCTTCGTGTAGGGCCGCGCGTCCTTGCCCCAGTCGAGCCCCGTGAACCAGAGGCCCGCCTCCTTGAGATCCGCCATCGCGCGCGGCAGGTTGACGACGTGCGCGACCTTCAGGTGCTCGGCGCCGCCCGCCGAGGCGCGCACCGCCGCCGGCGTGATGCCGCACGCGCGGTCTTCGGGGATGACGACGCCCGTCGCGCCGACCGCGCACGCCGTGCGCAGGATCGAGCCGACGTTCTGCGGATCCTCCAAATGGTCGAGGACGACGACGAGCGCGTTCTCGTCTTCCGCCGCCGCCGAGACGATCTCCTCGAAGCCGACGTAGGGATAGCCCGTCGTCTTGATCGCGCAGCCCTGATGGTGGCCGAAGCGCGTGAGGCGGTCAAGAGCCTCGCGCTCCATCGTGCGGATGACGAGGCGGCGGCTCTGCGCCTCGTCGCGGATGCGCCGCAGCTGGTCGTCCTCGTCCGGCGACGCCGGCGGCAGGATGATCTCCGAGCAGGTGCGCCGGCCGGCGGCCAGCACCTCCTCGACGGGATTGCGCCCGTAGATCCATTCGCCGCCCGTCACGAGTTCGCGCGGGCCCTTGTGGTGATGTCGCGTGTTCTGATAGTTCCCCATCGGATTCCCTCTGTCTTGTCGGACGCATAGTATACCACAAAGCGCACGCGGCGAGTCCGCCGCATTGGCCAATCGCGTTGTGGTATAATACGGTTCCAATGTTTTGCAGAAGGGAGAATACCATGTCAGAGGAATGCACACATGACTGCTCGACGTGCGGCAAGGGCTGCGCGGAACACAAGGAAAAGGCCGGCTTCGCCGCGCCGCCCAACGCGGCCTCGAAGGTCGGCAAGGTCATCGCCGTCGCGAGCGGCAAGGGCGGCGTCGGCAAGAGCTTCGTGACGACGATGCTCGCCGTCGCGGCGATGAAGCGCGGCCTGAAGGTCGGCATCCTCGACGCGGACATCACGGGCCCGTCGATTCCGAAGAGCTTCGGCCTCGCGGGCGCGAGCTACAAGACGGATGCCGGCATCGAGCCGACGCTGACGAACGGCGGCATCCGCGTCATCTCCCTCAACATGCTCGTCGAGGATCCGTCCGACCCCGTCGTCTGGCGCGGGCCGGTCATCGCCGGGTGCGTGAAGCAGTTCTGGACGGACGTCCACTGGGGCGAGCTGGACGTGATGTTCGTCGACATGCCGCCGGGGACGGGCGACGTGCCGCTGACGGTCTTCCAGTCCTTGCCGGTCGCGGGCGTCGTCGTCGTCACGTCGCCGCAGGATCTCGTCGAGATGATCGTCGCGAAGTCCGTCAAGATGGCGCAGCTGATGGGCAAGCCCGTCCTCGGCCTCGTGGAGAACATGAGCTACCTGAAGTGCCCGGACTGCGGCAAGGTCATCGACGTCTTCGGCGAATCGAAGGCGGCGGCGCTCGCGCAGCGGTTCGCGATTCCCGAGACGGTGCGCCTGCCGATCGACCCGGCGTTCGCGTCCGCCATCGACGGCGGCGCGGCGGAGACGATCGAGATTCCCGCCTTCGAGGCGTTCGCCGCGCGGATCCTCGCGTAAGCCAGACGACCGCCAACCTGTCTTTACAGGTTGTCCGGCGGAGGTCGTTTTATGCTAGACTACCTCCATCCACAGACAAACGTCGACAAGGAGGACATGAAAAGATGAACGCAATTCTGATGCTGGCGACCCTGCTGTCGCTGAACGGCGAGTGGCAGCTCGCCTACTTCCCGCAGCCCGACTTCTCGGAGGTCCGGGACCTGAAGGACGTGCCGGCGGACGCGCCGACGCTCGCGGCGACAGTGCCCGGAGACGCCTTCCTCGAGCTGGAGAGGGCGAAGGTCGTGCCGCCGCTCTTCGTCGGCACGAACGTCTGGGCGATGCGCGCGTGGGAGAACGTGCAGTGGCTCTACCGCAGGACGTTCACGGCGCCGACGCTCGACGCGCGGGCGGAGCGCGCGACGCTGCGCTTCGACGGCCTCGACACGCTCGCGGACGTCTTCCTCAACGGCGAGAGGGTCGGCACGGCGGAGAACATGCAGGTCGCCCACGCCTTCGACGTGACCGGCCGCCTGCGGCAGGGCGCGGCGAACGAGGTGGCCGTCCTCTTCCGCTCGCCCGTGCGCGAAGCCGAGAAGTTCACCTTCGACGCGCACGGCTTCCACGGCTCCGGCTCGGTCGAGTCCGAGCCGGTCCGCAAGGCGTGCCACCAGTTCGGCTGGGACATCTTCCCGCGCCTCGTCTCCGCCGGCATCTGGCGCGACGTGACGCTCTCCGTCGAGCCGCGCGCCCGCGTCGAGGACGTCTACTGGATCACGCGCAACATCGACCGCGCGAAGCGCACGGCCGGCCTCCGCGTCGAGTTCAGAACGGTCCTGCCCTTTAAGGAGCGGCTCGGCGGGAAGTACCGCATCACGCTCACGCGCGACGGCCGGGAGGCGTTCCGCCGCGAATGGCCGCTGGAGACGGTGGCGACGCGCCGCAACCTCTGGGTGGGGGACGTCGACCTCTGGTGGCCGAAGAGCTACGGCGCGGCCGCCCTCTACGAGGCGAGGGTCGAGATCGTCGGCGGCGCCTCGGGCAAGGTGCTCGCCGCCGACGTGCGCAGGATCGGCATCCGCACGGTCACGCTCGAGCGCGACGACGTCTACTCGGCGGAGCGGCCCGGCGAGTTCCTCTTCCGCGTGAACGGCGAGAAGATCTACTGCCGGGGCTCGAACTGGGTGCCGCTGGACATGATGCACTCGCGCGACGCCGCGCACACGATCCCGACGCTGGAGCTTTTCTCCGACCTGAACTGCAACATGGTGCGCGTGTGGGGCGGCGGCGTCTACGAGTCGGACGCCTTCTACGACTACTGCGACGCGAACGGCATCCTCGTCTGGCAGGACTTCATGACCGGCTGCGGCTGCTTCCCGCAGGACGACGCCTATGCGGCCGTGACGGACGCCGAGATCCGCCAGGTGCTGCTGCGCCTCAGGAACCACCCGGCGATCGCGCTCTGGGCCGGCAACAACGAGAACGACCAGTTCATGATCGGCGAGTACCGCGGCACCGTGAAGATCGACCCGAACGTCGAGCGCAACTCGCGCGTGACGATTCCGCGCGTCTGCTGGGAGCTCGATCCCGTCCGCCCCTACCTGCCGTCGAGCGAGTACTACTCGCCGGACGTCGTCGCCGGGCTCGCGAAGCCGTCCGAGAACCACCTCTGGGGCGCGCGCGGCTACTACAAGGTGCCGTTCTACACGAACTCTCCGGCGCACTTCGTCTCGGAGATGGGCTACCACGGCATGCCCAACCGGTCGACGCTCGAGCGCATGATGACGAAGGACGGGCTCTACCCGTTCAAGGACGCGAAGTTCACGCCGGAGTCCTGGAACGACGAGTACCAGTGCAAGGCGTCGCGTCCGTTCGCGACGGGCGACTACGGTCGGACGCGCAACCACCTGATGACCAACCAGGTGAAGCTCATGTTCGGCGCGCCGTCCGCCGACCTCGACACCTTCATCGACCAGTCGCAGATCGTCCAGGCCGAGGCGATGAAGACCTTCGTCGAGCTCTTCCGCTCACGCAAGTTCGCGCAGACGACGGGCCTCCTCTGGTGGAACGTCCGCGACGGCTGGCCGCAGCTCTCCGACGCGGTCGTCGACTACTTCTACTCGAAGAAGCCCGCCTACTGGACGATCCGCAACGCGCAGCGCGACCAGATCGTGATGGTGCGCGACGACCGCCGCGCGATCGCCGTCAACGACACGCTGGCGGCCGTGGAGGGCTCCGTCCGCATCACGGACGCGGCGACGGGGCGGGAGGCGCTTTCGCGCGAATCCTTCACGATCCCCGCGAACGGCACGCTGGACCTCGGCGCGGTCGCGTGGGAGGGGCAGGGCGTCCTGCTCATCGAGGCGACGCTCGGCGGCCTGCCCTTCGTGAACCACTTCCTCTACGGCGAGATCCCCTTCGACTACAAGGCCATCAAGGCGCTGCTGCCCTACGCGCGCGAGCGGAACTGACCCGCGCGCGGGCGGCCGCGCCGCCGCCCCGGACGAACATGCGTTCACGCCACGCCGAGATTTTCGAGATCGTCCGACGCGAGATCCTCGCCGGGAAATACGACGCGGGGGCGATGCTGCCGGGCGCGGCGGAGCTCGCGGCGCGCTTCGGCGTCTCGCGTCCGACGGTCTGCCGGGCGATTCTCGACCTCCGCCGCGAAGGGCTGGTCGTGACGCGGCCCGGCGCCGCGCCGCGCATCAGCCGGTTCGCCCTCAACGCGACGGGCGCGCTGGGGCTCGTCGTGCCGGGCGACTGCTACACCGAGACGTTTCCGCTGATCTGCTCGGCAATCGAGCGGCTGGCCGGGCAGGCGGGGTGGGACGTCATTCGGGGCCAAATAAGCGCGGACGACCCAGCCGTCCGTGCGCGCGAAGCCCACGAACTCGCCCGCCAGTTCGAGTCCGAGCACGTCGCGGGCATCTTCTTCCAGCCGCTGGAGTTCATCTCCGACGGCGGCGGCGTCTCGCGGGAGATCCTCGCCGGCTTCGCGCGCGCGGCGATTCCGGTCTGCCTGCTCGACTACGACGTCGTGCCGCCGCCCGACCGCTCCGGACTGGATCTCGTCGGCATCGACAACGTCGGCGCGGGCATGGCCGTCGGGCGGGCCCTGCTCGCCGCCGGGGCGCGGCGGCTGGCGTTCCTGCGGCGGCCCGGCGCCGCGCCGACCGTCTCCGACCGCCTGCACGGCGTCGCGCGCGCAGTCCTCGAGGCGGGCGGCAGCTGGTCGTGGGCGGAGAACGTCCTCTGCTGCGAGCCGACCGACCGCCGGGCCGTCGCGGCGTTCCTCCGCCGCACGCGCCCCGACGCAATCGTCTCCGGCAACGACGTCGCGGCCCACAGGCTGCACGAGACGCTGCGCGCGCTGGGCGGCGGACGCGCCGCGCGGCAGGAGGGGCTGCCGGACATCCGCCTGGCCGGGTTCGACGGCATCGCCGTCGGCGCGGAAATCGGCCTGGTCACGTGCCGTCAGCCGTGCGTCGAAATCGCGGAAGTCGCGCTCCAGACGCTCGTTTCCCGCATCCGCGACCCGTCCCTGCCCGCCCGGACAATCCTGCTACACGCCCCGCTGGTCACGCACGACGCGAACGGGGCGCATTGCTTTTCGCCCGTCGGTTTTGATAAAATATAGGACCTACCATGGAAAACTCAGAACTTTGTCCCTGCAAGTCCGGCAAGACCTACGGCGAATGCTGCGGGCCGATCATTTCCGGCGCGGCGAAAGCCGAAACGGCGGAGGCGCTGATGCGCGCCCGCTACACCTCGTATGCGACGGGCGACGTCGCGTTCCTGAAGACGAGCGCCACGGCCGACGTCCAGGCCGAATTCGACGAGGCGTCCTCGAAGTCGTGGTCGCGCGCCGCCGAATGGCACGGGCTTGAGATCATCCGCACGGAGGGCGGCCAGAAGGACGACACGACGGGAACCGTCGAGTTCCGCGCGCTCTACACGGCGAACGGCGAATTCTGCAACCACCACGAGCTCGCCCAGTTCGTGAAGGCGGCGGACGGCTGGAAGTTCGCGGACGGCGATTTCGTCGGCGAGAAGCCGATCGTGCGCGAAGAGCCGAAGGTCGGCCGCAACGACCCGTGCCCCTGCGGAAGCGGCAAGAAGTACAAGAAGTGCTGCGGAAAGGGAAAGTGAGCGCCAATCCCGAGTTTGACCGTTGGTACGCGGCGAAGAGCGCGCGCTTTCTGCTGGAGCCGTCGCACCGCCTGGAGACGTTCGGCAACACGCTCGTCAACTACCACCTCGTCTCGGAGCTGGCGGACTTCCCGGGGAAGATTCGCATCCGCGAGGGGCGGCTGGAGGCGCATCAGCCGCGCGTCATCCTGCCGCATTTCCAGGAGGCCGAGTTCGAGGGCTTCGGCGAGGCGGCGCAGGAATACTTCAACTTCCTCCGCAGTCACGAGGAGCATCTGCGAATCCTCCAGTACGGCTACCACCTGAAGTCAGACAACTTCTCCGAGCAGATCGTGACCGACCGGCTCTCGGCCGTCACGGCGCGCGTGAAGGAGTCGGTCATTGCGTCGGGCGACAAGTTCGCGGCGGTCATCCAGTGCGTGGACGAGCCGTGGGACGTCGCGCTCGTGGAGCTGTGGCTGCGCGAGATCAACCGCAGCGCGAAGGGCAACATCGCCGAGCTGCAGAAGAACGGAAAGCTTTTTTGATTCTTGATTATGGAACGGCAGACAAAAGTCATTGCGATCGCAAACCAGAAAGGCGGCGTCGGCAAGACGACGACCGTCGTCAACCTCGCGGCGGCGCTCTCGGCCCGCAAGCGCGCGGTGCTGGTGATCGACCTCGACCCGCAGGCGCACGCGACGCTCGGCCTCGGCCTCGAAAAGCAACCGGGCGTCTCGATGTATCCGGTGCTCGTCGGCTCGAAGGACGTCGCAGACGTCATCCAGCCCACGAAGTGGAACAACCTGAACGTCATCCCGTCCGAAGTCGACCTTGCGGGCGCGGAAGTCGAACTTGCGATGCGCGACGACCGGCTGGAGCTGATCCGCAAGGTGCTCGCGCCGGTGAAGGAGTCGGGCGCGTTCGACTACATCATCCTCGACTGCCCACCGTCCCTGGGCCTCGTCATGACGTCCGCGCTCGCGGCGACGGACTCCGTCCTCATCCCGACGCAGGCGGAATACCTGGCGATGGACGGCCTTGCGCTCATCACGAGCTCGATTGAGAAGCTGCGCGCGGGGGTGAATCCCGCGCTGGAGCTGAACGGCATCGTCTTCACGATGGTGAATTCCGTCGCGCGGCTGACGACGGACGTGATCGAGGAGGTGCGCGGACACTTCGGCGAGAAGGTCTACGAGACGGTGATCCCGCGCAACGTGCGCGTCTCGGAGGCGCCGTCGATGGGCACGCCGGTCGTCTTCCTCGACGCGCGCTCGAAGGGGGCCGAGGCGTACAAGGCGTTCGCGTGGGAGTTCATGGCGAAGAACCCGACGCGCTTCGCCGCGCCGCCGCAGCCCGTTCAGGCGCCGACCGCACCGATTGCGCCGCCCGCCGAGGCGCCCGCAGACCCCGCCACCACGCCTGAATCCGCTCCGGCAACCGCCGAGGCAGATGCGCCCAGTGCCGATGAAAGCGTCAGTCATCATTCCGTGCCACCCGCGCAACCGTCCGACGCTTCCGCGCACGCGTGAGTCCGTAGAGGCTGCGGCGAAGGGGTTTGACGTCGAGATTCTCGTTGTCGAGGACACCGATTCACGTGGCCTTTCCTGGGCACGCAACGAGGGTCTGCGCCGCGCATCGGGAGAGGCTGTCTTTTTCGTCGATGCGGATGACACGGTACGGCCTGATTTTTTCGCGAAATTGCTTGGTGCGCTTGAACGCACGGCGGCGGATTTCGTCCTCTCCAGTTTCGACGTTGCGCCCTTGAAGCGCGACTACAATCTTGTCGGCAACGCGGCGATTCGCGCCGTGCAGCTGCCGGCGTTCTTCGGGTACTCGTTCGCGGACGTACGCCGCTGGAACGCGGGCGGCGACCTCGGTGCGCTTCGCGAACTGGGGGGTGTCTGGCGCGGGGTTTACCGCCGCGACTTCCTTGAACGCCATGCGATTCGGTTTGACGAGAACCTACGGCTGTTTGAGGATGCGCCGTTTATTGCCGAATGCGCCTGTTGGGCAGAGAAGGTCGCGTCGATTTCCGATGTCGTCTACGACTATGTACCGGGGTCGCAGGGCATTCTTGCGACGTCGCTTGGTTCGGATCGCTACTTTTCCTACAAGTTTGACGCGCTTCGGAATCGACAGGCGATTGCCGCGCGTGTCGGCGGCGACGTGATGCGTTATTTCGAGGGCAGCGCGGTCTTTTCGGCGCTGGAACTGCTGCGGGCGCGCAAGGGTTTCTTCCGCTATGCGCAGGATCCGTTTGTCCGCGAATCGCTTCGCGGGTTTCCCATCTCACGTCGCCATCCGCTTGTCGCGGCTGCCGTTTGCCTCTGCCGACGACTGATGCCGTAAACAAGCACACTTTTCTGTTCAAGAAATCTTTTGCTATAATACGGGCATGAGCCAGACAAAGACAATTGAACCGCGCGACTTTTCGGCCTCGAGTATCAAGTATATGCGTCTCTTTTTTGACGAATGGTCCAGCTGCTTTGAAATTCGTCACTCAGCGAATGACGAATTGAATGAAGATTGGGTGCTTGCCTATCAGACGCTTCGCTCGATACCGAAACCGTATAAGACGCTTGCGCCGGTCATTGAGGGCGTGAAACGTGTCCTGGCAGAATGTCACAAGAAGTCATGAAATTCAACTGGCAGCAGAAGGGGTGGCCGAAGGCGACGGTCAACCGAGCATGAGCCGCTTTCTATGGCGATAAATGAGGCGATAAAATCGCGTTTGCCGCCATCTGTGGACAGATCGGCCATGAACGAAGAAAGCGACAGACGGCGCGGATGTCCGGGCTGGCACTTTGATGAAGACACGGGTGCGCTGATGCGAGACGTGATTCATCGCATGGGGCGGCGTTGTCGCAACTGGGACTACTGTGGACGGGGAACCTACCAGATCACGCTGACGCTGGCCGACCGCCGGAGCGGCGCGGCGGCGGGCGGTCGACCTTTGTGCGCGGCGGTTCTCGAACCTAAGCGCGAGACCATCGCTAAACCGCTTAACGTAACAGGTGCCGAAACGCGCGACATGGCGTTGGGCGCGGCGGCGCGTGCGCCGTCGTCGCTCTTTTCCGAGGGCTACGTCGATACAATTCTCTTTGACGCGGCGGCGGTCGCCCACGCGAGGGCCTATCTCGCCGACAACCCGCGACGGCTCTGGGAGAAGCGCGCCCACCCCGAGCTCTTCGCCGTCTTGCGCGACCTGCCCGTGACGCTGGGCGAAGGGCTCGTCGGCCATTTCGCGGCAATCGGCAACCACAATCTCTTGAAGGCCCATGAGATTCTTCAGGTTCAGTGCTCGCGGCGGTTCTTCGCCTACGCGCGCGATTCCGACGGTCGGCAACCTGCTGATGCTCGCGCCCGTCCGCTGGCCCTATCTGCCGGGCGAGAAGAAGATGACGCGCGCCGACGCCTGTGTGCTCAACCGCCTCGCCCAGTGGATCGCCGGGCCGGGCGCGGTGGAAATCGTCTACAAGGGCGTTCGCCCGGAAGACATCGACCAACTCGCGCAAGACGCCGTTGGCGCTGAACAAGAATATTGCAGGAGGACAGACCCCATTGCAGAAAGCCGTTGATAATCCTGAAATGAGCAAGCCTGAACTTTCCGTCGTCATTCCGACGAAGAACGAGGCGGCGAACATCACCGCCTGCATCCGCGCGTTCGACGCGGCGCGCGACTGGGTCGAGATCGTCGTCGTTGACAACTTCTCGACCGACCGCACGCCGGAAATCGCGGCGTCTCTCGGTGCGCGCGTCTTCACGCAAGGGCCCGAACGCTGTGCCCAGCGCAATCGCGGGTGGCGCGAGGCGACGGGTGACGTCGTTCTCTTCGTCGATGCGGACATGATTCTCCCCCGCGAGACAATCGACGAAATCCTCGCTCTCTATTCGCCCACCTCACCCTCTCACCCTCTCAACTTCTCAACTTCTCAACTTCGCCCCCTCTCTCTCTACCTCCCCGAACATCGCGTCGGCCACGGGTTGCGTCTGCGCGCGCGCAACTTCGAGCGGTCGTTCTATGACGGCACGTGCATCGACGGTCTGCGCGTCATTCCGCGCGCCTGGCTGGAAAAAGTCGGCGGCTATGACGAAAGCCTCGTCGCGTGCGAGGACTGGGATCTCGACCGTCGCCTCCTCGCGGCGGGTGCGCCGACGGCGATTGCAAAGGGGCACTTGCTGCACAACGAGGCGAATCAGGGACTGGCGCGGCTGCTTGCGAAGAAGGCCTATTACGCGAAGTCCGTAGACGACTATCGCCGCAAGTGGAAGAACGACGCGATTTGTCGTCGACAGTTCGGGCTTGCGTATCGATTCTTCGGCGTCTTCGTCGAGAACGGAAAATGGAAGCGGTTGCTGCGTCATCCGATTCTGGCCACCGTCATGTACGCCGAACGAATTCTCGTCGGTGCCACCTACATCCTTCATCGCGGCTAATATGCTATAATCACCGTCCCATGAACAGAATGGAAAAGGCAGAAGCGCTCTTTCGGAGCGGATGCAACTGCTCGCAAGCGGTTTTCACGGCGTTTGCGGACGAACTTGGACTAGATGAAGAACTCGCCAAGCGAATTTCGTGCGGACTGGGCGGCGGCATCGGTCGCATGCGCGAGGTCTGCGGTGCCGTCTCGGCGGCGGCACTCGTCCTCGGCATGCGCCATGGCCCAGACAAGATGACGGCCTATCCCTCCATCCAAGACTTCTGCGCACGGTTCAAGTCCGAAACCGGATCAATCGTCTGTCGCGAACTTCTCGCGGGAACAGGCGCCACAACAGGTGGCGCACCCGAAACCCGCACGGCGGCCTATTACAGGAAACGCCCCTGCGTTGAACTCGTGAAACTGGCCGTGGCCTTGCTTGCGCACGAAAAGGCGTCCTGACGCCACGCCGCTCTTCGCGGTTCCGTCTTTCTTCGAGCGACTTACCGTCTGCACATGAGCGGCACGGACGAGAGGCCTTCCGGGCGGTCGTAGAGCCGACAGGCGCAGTCGCCCAGATGCTTCACCTTGAAGCCGTTCGCCTTGTATGCCGCGTAGTCGAAGGCGTTGAGCTCGTCAATCGCGATCTGGTGGAACCTGTCGAAGTCGGGCCACCACTCCCAGCCGCTGCCGAAGTCATTGTAGAGAAAGGCGTCCGCGCACTGCTTGCCAAGTTCGGGCGTCACGTAGAACGCGCCCATCGCGAGGACGTTCACGCCATTGCCCGTAATCGCGCGGAACGCGGCGGGGACGGACTCGACGACGCCCGCATGGACACCCGGACACTTCGACGCGGCGATGTGGATGCCCATGCCCGTGCCGCAGAAGACGAGCGCGCGCTCGAACTCCTTCTCGGCGATCATCGCGCCAACCCGAAGGCCGATGCGATGGAACATGAGCTCCGTGTCGTTCGGGTCGGAATCGGCCTTCACGCCGATGTCCGTCACCGTCCACCCCTTCTTTTCGAGGTATTCCCGAATCGCCTCCTTCAGCGGATAGCCCGCGAAGTCCGCCGCCATCAGAATCTGCTTGTCCTTGACTGTCTTCATCTGAAAAACTCCTTTCTTTCGCTTGGATGGCGGTATTCTACCAAATCGCCGCATGGCGCACAAGACCTGCCTAGACAGGCTCGGCGGGATCGCGATTCGTTAGAATAGTGTGCACCCAACCAAGAAAGCAGGTTCTTTCGAGAGGGGCCCGTTCGTCAAATGCTG
>CAKURH010000083.1 GCA_934675625.1 uncultured Kiritimatiellota bacterium | reverse complement strand
CCCCCCCCCCCCCATCAGTAACTGGTGACGTTCGCGTCGCCGTCTTCGGAGGCTCGTTCAGCTGCATCAAGGCATCGGCGGTTGCGAAGCGGGCGTGGACGGACGCATTGGGCGTTCAGGTCGACGACTTCGGCGCGGGCGGCGTTTGCGGCCGGGCAGGTCGAGACGTGCGCGCGTCTCGGCGTGCCCTGCCTCGACCTCTACATGGCGAGCGGCATCACCGCCGCGAATGCGGCGGACTACACGGCGTCCGACCGGCACCATCCGAACGCGGCCGGCTATGCGAAGGTCGCACCGCTTCAGGTTGACTTCCTGCGCCGCAACCTGAAAGGGCTTTCGGACACGGAAACTGCAATAGCAGACACTGCAATCACACCCTCAACAAAGGAGAACAAATGAACATACGACCACCAAGATTCATTCACGGAAGGCGGCTTGCCTTCGCCGGGCTGACGCTGTTCGCCGCCGGGGCGCTGTCCGCCGGCACGGCGGACGAGGCGGTCGAGGCCCTGTGGAAATTCGTCTCGCCGCAGGGGCTTCTCTACGACTTCATCGGCGACGTGCCGACGCCGCAGGACTGCGCGGAGAACCGTCCGAATGCGATGGGCTACTGGTGCCCGATCGAGAACGGGCCGATGTTCACGGGGCCGTTCCTGCAGGCGATGGCCCTACGGGCGAAGCGGACGCGCGATCCCGAAGACGCCCGCCGCTGCCGCGTCCTCGCGGAGGGGCTTCTGCTCCTCGCGTCCGTCTCGGACGAGCCGGGGTTCGTCGCGCGCGGCGTGGGGACGGATGGGAAATGCCACTTCCCGATCGGCGGGCCCGACCAGACCGTGCCGTGGTTCCTCGGCCTCGACGCCTACCTGCACAGCGGACTCTGCGACGCGGCGCTCAAGGCGAGGATCGTCGCCAAGCTGAAGGAAGTCGGCGAGGCCCTCGCGGCGGCGGACTGGCGTCCGCCGATGGAGGCGCCGTTCAAGGGCGAGAAGGCGGGGCCGCTCTACAAGGGAAGCCTTCCGTTCCGCGCCGCGACGCAGTACCTCTTCTGCCTGCGGGCGCTGGCGGACGCGACGGGCGAGGAGAAGTGGAAGGCCGCCTACCGCCGGACGCTGGACCTGAGGTTCCCGCGCCCGGAAGCCGGCGGGCTCACCTACCTCCAGATCTGCGAACTCGGATGCGGCCACGACCAGGAGGTGAAGAAGTCCTTCAAGGTCGCGCCGAACGGGCTCTGGATCTACGTCGGCTGTGCGCAGGGATGCCTCGCGACGCTTGTCGCGCGGGAGGAGGACGCCGCGGTGGCGCAGAAGCTCCGGACGGGCCTTGCGCGGAGCGCGGACTACGCGCGCTCCTCCATGGCGCTGTACAAGGGCTATCCGAACGTCGCGGAGCGTCCGTTCAAGTACGCCAACTGGCGCGCGGGCTGGAACTGGTGGCCGCAGAAGACGCTGGCGGAGGTGCGGGCCGTCTCCAGCAACACGAACCGTAACCGGAAGGTTCTGGGCCAGCGGAAGGACGTGGAGCGCAAGACCATGACCGCGCCGCTGTCTGCCGCCGCAATCTGCGCCTACGCGGGTAAGTATCGCGAAGAAGTTCTGGCGGCGCTGTCCCGCTATGACTATTCGACGATTGCGCTGTCGGAATTCTACGCGGCGCCGCTCGCCTTTGAGCTTCTGAACAGCACAACAACCACCCCAACAACAACCAACAAGGAGAACAGGTAAAATGAAACGCACACGCGAAACGAGCGAAAAGAATGACAAGATGAACGCGCATCGCATCAAATTGCTGGCGCTGGCGATTGGCGCACTGGCCAGTCTGGAACTGTTCGCGGACGGCCGTACGCTGTGGGTCGATTGCAGCGGCGCGGCGGAAACGCCCGACGGTTCGGAGGCGGCGCCCTACGCGACAATCCAGGCGGCCGTCGACGCGGCGGCGGAAGGCGACACGGTGAAAGTGCGTCCGGGCGTCTACGACACCGACGAAATCGCAGGGCCGGGCGAGACGCGGGCGCGCGTCGTCATCGACAAGGCGCTGACGGTCGAGTCGACGGACGGCAAGGACGCGACGTTCATTCTTGGACGGAAGGGGACTGCTTCGGACGGCGCCGTCCGCTGCCTCGTGATCTGCAACGGCGCGGCGGCCGTCGTAAAGGGCTTCACCCTGGCTGACGGCCATGCGAGCGGGCGCAACAACGACTACGAGGCCAGTTTCGGCGGCTGCGTCCTCATGACCGGAAACACCCGGGATGCGGCGGCCAATGCGGCCTATCAGGCCAATGCACAGGCGTTCGTGGTCGATTCGACCGTGCGGGACGGTTCCGCCCTGCGCGGCGGCAATGTCGCGGGCGGCAACCTTGTGCGCTGCCTTGTCGCGAACGGCACGGCCGCCTCTTCGGGCTGCGGCTCCTACAACGCCAACTCCTATTTGAGCGTTTACATCGAAAACGGCGGGGCGGTGAACGCGGGCGCGATCTATGGCGGCACGCACGTGAGCGCAACTGTCCAGCAGTCGGCCGGGCGCTTCTTCGCCGGCTACAAAGTGTTGTGCTTCCAGTGCGTGTTCGTCGGCGACGCCGTCCTGCACCACACGGTCGAGAAGGCCAAGCCCACCTTCCAGTTCTGCGTCGTGCCGAAGGACGAGGTCTATGCGACAGAAGACGCAACAGAGCCGCAGGGCTTCGTGGCTTCGTCCGTCAAGTGCGTGCTGGATGCCTCGGCCACGTTGGCCGCGCCGACGCTCGGCGATTTCCGGCACGTCTCGACGGTGCAGGCGGAAACGGCGCGCGGCGCGTTTGGCTTTAACGAGAAAATCCCTGAAGCGTTTCGGACGGTGGACTTCGCCGGCAATCCGCTGGTGGCGGACAAGACGGCGCCGTGCTATGCCGGCGCCATCCAGACGGAAGTCTGTTCGGCCGCGCCGACAGGCGAGTCCGCGATTGTGGTGCGCGCGGGCGATTTCACGAAGGGGCGGCTTTGCGTCAACGGGACTCCCGTCCTGCTCGACGGTACGTGTCGCTTCGACGGCGAGACGGTGCGGATTTCGGGCGTCGGCAACGGCGATTTCCGGCTTGCCTACTGCACGGACGCGACAGGCGCAAGATGCTATCCTGAAACGAATGGCGTCATCACGCTGAAGCCCAAGGCGGGGAAGACGCCGGACTTGACGGGCGTGTTCATGAAGCCGGTGTGGGCGGATGCCGCGAACGGCGACGACGCGACGGCGGACGGCACGGAGGCGAAGCCGTACAGGACGCTCCAGGCGGCCTACGAGAAGGCGGTCGCGTCCGACGAGACGTGCCGCCTCGTGCTCGCGAAGCCGGGCGACTACGACACGGGCGGCGCGGTGCCGACCGGGACGTCGCTCTCGAACCGCCTCTGCATGACGCAGGGGAATGTCCTCGTCCGCTCGACGGCGGGACGCGACGTCACGTTCATCACGGGCGCGTCCTCGGCCGAAAGCCCCGACAAGTTCGGCAACGGGCCGGGCGCCGTGCGCTGCCTCTACCTGAGGAGCGGCTGGGTCCAGGGCTTCACGCTGCGCGGCGGGCGCACGTTCAAGGAAGACGTGCAGGATGCAGACCGTCAGGGCGGCGGCGTCTATGTAGGGCCAGGCAGCACGGTCAATCTCGCGGCGACCGCGCCGGGGCTCCGGGACTGCACGGTCACGAACTGCTCGGCGGTGCGCGTGAGCGCGGCTTACGGCGGCAACTACGACAACTGCCTCCTCGTGGACAACGACGTCTTCAAGGGCGTTCGGGTCCGCTGCGCCGGGTATCTCCGCCAGTGCTTCCTCGCGGGTGGCAATGACGCGGGGACGTACATCAAGGACTGCAACACGCTGGAGAGCTGCACGGTCGTCGCGCCGCTCCACTATGCGCTCGACTCCTGCGCGCGCGTCGTCAACTCCGTCGTCCACCGCCCGACGCGCACGGATCTTCCGAGCTGGGCGCAGGGACTCCCGGCGTTCCGCATTGCGACGAAGAACCTTGCGATGACGCTTGAGAACTGTGCGATCGACCCGGGCGAGACGTGCGAAATCGAGGCGTCGGCGACGGGGGCGACCTTCACGAAGACCGCGTGCCGTGAGACCCTGACGAACGGCGATTTCGGCGAAGGGAGCCGTCCCAGCGCGATGTCAGCCTACGTCGATGCAGACGATGCGGCATTCGTCGATCTCTGGGACGAGCCGTGGGAAGATCTGTTCGATGCGCTCGGCAATCCGCGCGTCAGCAACGGCGCGCGGGATCTCGGCGGCATCGAGTTCGACTGGCGTGCCGTCTACGCCGAACGCCTCGGCAAGGGCGTGACGGTCACGGCGGCGCCCGCGTCGGCGACGGCGGTGGCCGATGGCGTGAAGCTGGTCGGCGGTGATTTGGTGTTGGACTGGGCGCGTCCGGGCGCGAAGGCGCGGTCGGTCACGGTCGAGGTGACGGGCAATGGGCGTTTGCGCGTGCAGGTGAACGGCACGGCCGTGGGCGACTACGGCGCGGGCCTCCAGACGATTGCGTTCACGTCCGAGACGGGCCGCGACACGGTCACGCTGACGTATGTGCCGGGGGCGGACGATGCGGGCGGCGCAGTCGTGCGCGCGTGCCGTCGCGGACTGGGTGCACTGTTCATTCTGCGCTAGGATGCACGAAGGGGTTCGGCAGATGAAGGCTCGTCTTTTGACCCTTCTTGTCTTGGCGTCCGCCGCCGTCTGCGGCGAGACGCCCTATGGGATCTGCGCGCACGTCACGACATCAGACCGCGATCCGGCGCGTGTGCGGCAAACGCTCCTGGCGGCCGAGCTCGCCGGCATCGGCTGCATCCGCAGCGACGTGCGGATGCGCGACATCCGTCGGGCGGACGGCAGCCTGGACTTCTCTCCCTACGACCGGCTGGTCGAAGACCTCGCGACGCGGAACGTCCGCTGGCTGCCGATTCTCTACGGGCTGCGCGGACGGGATGACGTGGCCCGCTACACGGACGACGACTTCCGGCGATACGGGGCGTTCGTCGAGGCGTTCGTCCGCCACTTCGGCCTGCGCGTCCCCGTCGTGGAGATCTGGAACGAGGCGAATCTCGACCATTTCTTCAAGGGGGCCGACCCCGCGCTCTACGCGAAGCTGCTGCGGACGGCCCATGCGGCGGTGAAGCGCGCGAACCCGTCCGTCAAGGTGGCGTTCACCGGGACGGCGGGCGTGCCGCTCGACTGGATCGAGAAGGCGTTCAAGGCCGGGGCGACGGAGGCGTTCGACGTCATGAACGTGCATCCGTATTCGCATCCACGTGCGCCGGAAGGCATTCTGGACGTGAAGCTGGAAGGGCTGCGCGCGCTGCTGGCGAAGCATGGCTGCGGGGACAGGCCCGTCTGGATTACGGAGATCGGCTGGCCCACGCAGGCGCCGCGCCTGACGCTGGCCTCGGTTCTGCTTGCCGGGTTGAAGACGGCGCGGCCGGAACAGAAGACGTGGCGCGTCGTGCTGGCGGACTGCCAGACGGCGGGCGCGGTGGCTGACCAGTCGATGGCCGAGCAGCTGCGGGACGCGCTGCCGACGGGAAGCTCCGTTCGCGCCTGTTCGCAGGAGGAGACGGTGAGGCGACTGAAGGCCGGGGAGGTTGACGCGGTCGTCTATCCGTTCGACGAGACGTTTCCCGCCGACACGATCGACGCCGTGAACGACTTCATCCGCGCGGGCGGCGTGTTCGTCGACTTCGGCGGAACGCCCTGCTGCTACGGACGGCGGGGCGACGTGGCCGTGGAAGGGCTTCAGGATGCCCGTGCGGTCGAGCGCTTCCCGTTCGGCGTGCGGTCGAAGGGGTCTGCGCCGCGCGGGACCTATCCGGCAGACGCCCGCGTCTACGCGACGCCGGCGGGACTCGCGGCCGGCGTGCGGCAGGAGCCGACGGGCTTTCGCGCCCGCCGCTACCTCGCGCCGGATCGCGCGGGCCCGGACGCCGAGTGGATTCCGCTGGTCGCGGGGCGGACGGCGGCGGGCGTCGAGCTGGTCGCGGCGGGCGTGATCCGCTATCGCGGCGCGCGCAAGGGGGCGGCCGTCCTCTGCACGATCCTTCCCGACCGGGGCGTCTTCGGCACGAACACCGAGGAGAACCAGGCGCGCTACACGTCGCGCGCGCTCGGCCTGGCCTTTGCCGAGGGCGTCGCGGCGTGCTTCCCCTACAACCTGCGGGCGAAGGAGGAGGATCCGTTCTACAGCGAACACCACTTCGGGCTCATGCACGCGGACTTCACGCCCAAGCCCGCCTATGCGGCCTACGGGGCCTTCATCCGACAGCGGCCCGCCGGATCGGCGCAGGCGCCGGGCGCGTGGCGCGATCCGACGCGGACGTTCTTCCATCCGCAGTGGACGCGCCCGGACGGCACGCGGGCCGGCATGGTCTGGACGACCGGGCCGTCGGCGCGGCGGGAGCTTCCCTTTTCGGACGGCGAGCCGACGTTCTTCGACGTCTACGGACGGAAACTGGCGGCGAAGCCGGTCGGGGCGGGGCGCTATGCGGTCGAGGTGTCCGGCGCGCCTGTCTTCTTCGCGGGCGCACGGCTGGACGCCGTCGAGACCGCGCGTTGGCAAGAGAGGATCGATGCCTGCGCCCGCGCGGGCGGCGGGCGCGTGACCGTCGGGCCAGGGCGGCATCTCGTCGGACAGCTGGAGCTGCGGAGCAACGTCGAGTTGCATCTGGCGAGAGGGGCCGTCCTTGAAGGCCTGCCGGGACTGGCGAACTACCGCGTCCTGAAGCTGCCCTATTCCGAGGGGACGTGGAGCGCGATCGTATCCGGAATAGGCGTCACGAACGTCGCGGTCACGGGCGAGGGGGAGATCTTCGGCAACGGGCGCGCGTGGAATCCGCCGGAGGCGGCGCGCGACGCGATCGGCTGCCGCGAGGGGCTGCGTCCGCGCGGTCTCTTCTTCGCCGATGCGTCCGGCATCCGGCTGGAGGGCTTCCTCTTGCGGGACGCCGCGTGCTGGGGCGTCGTCTTCAAGCGGTGCGAAAACGTCGTGGCGCGCGCGGTCAGGATCGACAGCGTCGTCAACCGCAACAACGACGGGTTTGACGTCGAGGCGCGCAACGTGCTGATTGAGCGGTGCGACGTCAACAGCGGCGACGACGCCTACTGCATCAAGTCAAACGACCCGGACTTCATCGTGGAGAACGTCGTCGTGCGGGACTGCGTGGCGCGTTCTCACTGCAACGCGCTGAAGCTCGGCACGGCGTCGCACGGCACGATGCGGAACATCCGCTTCGAGAACTGCCGCGTGGCGGCGCCGACGCGCGTCTACCGCGACCTGATGCCCATGCCGACGGACCTCTCGAAGGACAACCCGATTCCGGGCGTGCCGACCTACCTCTGCGGCGCGGGCATCGGCGCGATCTGCGTCGAGTGCGTGGACGGCGGCACGGTCGAGAACATCGTCTTCGACGGCATTGACGTGAGCGGCTGCCAGGTGCCGATCTTCGTGCGCGGCGGCAAGCGGACGTCCCGGTCGTGCGGCATTCCGCCGAGCGACCGGCACGTGCTGCGCGACGTCGTGATCCGCCGCGTGCGCGGACGCGCGGAAAGCGAGCATCCGAGCTCGGTCACGGGCGTCGCGGGCTGCCGTCCGCTGAACATCCGGCTGGAGGACGTCGCGCTCGTCTGCCGGGGCGGGCGGCGGGAGGGCTCTGTGGACGGCGAGCCCGGCTCCGATTCCGACGGCGCCTACCCGGAGGCCAACATGTTCCGCAAGCTGCATTTGCCCGCCTACGGGCTGTACGTGCGGAATGCGGACGCCGTCACGCTGGAGAACGTGCGCTTCGACCTGCGTCCGGACGCGCCGCCCGACGAGTCGCGCCCACCGGTCTTCGGCATTCGCCCGGACATGGCGCCATGAGAACCTTTTCCGTCAACGTCGACGAAAGCGCGCGTCCGACGCCGCGCGGCATGCGCGCGTTCGACTCGGCGATAATTTGATATACTTCACGACATGAAGAAGAACATGCATCTGCAGAGAATCAAGAGAATCGTGGCGGTCGCGGGGCTGCTGCCGTTTGTTGCCGGTGCGGCGTTCGCCGCCACGCCGTTGACGCTGGACTACGACGCGCCGGCGGCGACGTGGAACGAGGCGCTGCCGCTCGGCAACGGGCGGCTCGGCGCGATGGTCTTCGGCGGGCCGGGCGCAGAGCGCCTGCAGCTCAACGAGGACACGCTCTGGGACGGGCGGCCCGACTACATGCTGGAGCCGAGGATCCGTGGCATCCTCCCGGAGATCCGGCGGCTCGTCCTCGGCGGAAAGGAGACGGAGGCTGTCGACCGCCTCCGTCGGACAACGGACTGGAAGGTCTCGCGACGGAACACGTCCGAGGCGTACCAGACGCTCGGCTCGCTCGTCCTCCGGTTCGAGGGGCACGACCTGCCGTCGGCCTACCGCCGCTCGCTTTCGCTGGAGGAGGCGGTCGCCTCGTGCGAATACGCCGTCGGCGGCACGACCTTCCGCCGCGAGGCGTTCACGTCGCTCGCGGATGACGTCATCATCGTGCGCCTCACGGCCGACCGCCCCGGTGCGCTCTCGTTTGCGGCGTTTTTCGAGAGCCCGTTCCAGCGCGACGCGAAGACGACCGACGACGGGTGCGACGTCACCCTCGCCGGTCGCGCGGGCGTCTCCCACTACTCGCAGGGCGCGATCCGCTACTTCGCGCACCTGAAAGCCCTTGCGGACGGTGGCCGCGTCTCGGCCGACAACGGCGTCCTCGCCGTCGAGGGCGCAACGTCCGTCACGCTCGTCCTCTCGGCGGCGACGAGCTTCATGAGCTGGAAGGACGGCAGTTCCGGCGACGAGAAAGCGCGTTGCGAAGGGAAGCTCGCGCAGGCCCTCGCCCACGGCTACGGCGAACTCCGCGCACGCCATGTCGCGGCCTACGGGAAGCAGTTCAACACGTGCCGGCTGGAGCTGCCCGACCCGACGCCCGGCGCGACCGTCCCCGCGCGGCTGAAGGCGTTCGGGGTGACGAAAGACCCGCACCTTGCCGCGCTCTACTTCGCGTTCGGCCGCTACCTGCTGATTGCGTCCTCCCAGCCCGGCACGCAGCCACCGACCCTGCAGGGAATCTGGAACGAGTGGCGCGTTCCGCCGTGGATGTCGAGTTACACGGTCAACATCAATCTCCAGATGAACTACTGGCCCGTGGACGTCGCGAACCTCTCGCCGCTGGCCGAGCCGCTTCTCGCCTTGCTGGAGGACCTCTCCGTCTCCGGTGCGCGCACGGCGAAGGACATGTACGGCGCGCGCGGCTGGTGCTGTCACCACCACACGGACATCTGGCGCCTGACCGTGCCCGTGCACGGCGCGTACGGCCTTTGGCCGATGGGCGGCGCGTGGCTCTCGGCCCAGCTCTGGGACCACTGGCTCTTCACGCGCAACCGGGGCTTCCTCGCGCGCGCCTATCCCGTCATGCGGGGCGCGGCCGAGTTCTTCCTCGACGTCCTCGTCGAGGACCCGAAGACCGGGTTCCTCGCGGTCGTCCCCGGCGTCTCCCCGGAGAACGCGCCGAAGGGGCGAAACGGCGTCAAATGGACGCGCGGGGCATCGATGGACGCGCAGATCCTGCGCGACCTCTTCGGCGCGGTCGCCGCCGCCGCGCATGAGCTCGGCAGGGAGGCGGAGGACGCGGCGGTCCTCGCGGAGATCGCCGCGTGCCGTGCGCGCCTCACGCCGCTTCAGGTCGGCAAGTGGGGCCAGCTTATGGAGTGGACGGAAGACCTCGACGACCCGAAAGACACGCACCGCCACATTTCGCACCTCTACGCGCTTTATCCGTCCGCCCAGATCACGCCGGAGACGCCGGCGCTCTTCGCGGCGGCGAAGAAGACGCTCGTCCACCGGGGCGACGTCTCGACGGGCTGGGGCATGGCGTGGCGCATCGCGTGGTGGGCGCGTCTTCTCGACGGCGACCATGCCCACCGGATCCTGGAGGGCCAGCTCTCGCCGACGTTCGCGACGCTCGGCGGCACGTACCGGGGCGGGACGTACCCGAACCTCATGGACGCGCACCCGCCGTTCCAGATCGACGGGAACCTCGGCTGCACGGCGGCGATCGCGGAGATGCTGCTGCAGAGCCACGAGCGGACGGCGGACGGGAAGGCCGTGCTGAGGCTGCTGCCGGCGCTGCCGTCGGCGTGGCCGGAGGGGCGCGTGACGGGGCTCCGCGCGCGCGGGGGCTACACGGTCGATCTCGCGTGGAAGGACGGGAAGCTGACGGAACGCCGCATCGCCGGCGGCGACCCGGACGGCTACGTCCTCCGCTGACACCGCGTCCGCAAGAATGGGCGACTAAATGCGAAAATCTCATTTAGTCGCCCGAAATCGGGGGCGCAAGAATGGGCGACTAAATGTGAATTGTTGATTTAGTCGCCGCGCGTGGGTGGGTGCGCGAATAGAATTGTGTGACTTTTGTTGTGCTGGCAGAATGCCCCTGTCGGCTTGCCTTGTCCGACGCTCCTGTGCTACAATCCGCGCCTTGGAACGTCTGAAAAGGTTTGAAGCAAAGACATGAAACGTTTTGAAGGCAAGGTTGTGGTCGTGACCGGCGGCTGCCGGAACACGGGGATGGAGATCGTCGACCTCTTTCTCCGCGAGGGGGCGAAGGTCTTCTTCTGCGGGTCGAACGACGCCTCCGTCGCGGAGGGCGTGCGCGCATTGGAGGGGCGCGGGCTCTCCGGCTTCCGTGCGCTCACGTGCGACGTCTCGCGGCGTGCGGACGTCGAGGCGATGATGGACGTCATCAAACGGGAGGCCGGGCGGCTCGACGTCGTCGTCTCGAACGCGGCGAACTTCGGCCTCGGACAGGGCACGTGCCTGGAGACGACGGATGCGCAGTTCCAGTCCGTCCTCGACGTGAACGTCCTCGGCGGCTTCCGCCTCGTGCAGCTCGCGGCGAACCGCTTCTTCCTGAAACAGGCGCGCAATCCGCGGACCGGCCAGTGCGGCGGCGTCGTGTTCGTCGGCTCCAACTCGTCCGAGCGCGTGAGCCGCAACCGCATCACCTACGTCGCCTCGAAGGGCGCGATGGACGCGATGATGAAGGCGTTCGCGGTCGATCTCGGCCCGAAGGGGATTCGCGTCAACATGGTCGCTCCGGGCTTCATCTGGACGAGCCGCTGGAACTTCCTCTCCGACGAGATCAAGGCCCAGCGGCGCTCGCTCGTGCCGAACGGGCACGAGGCGACGGGAGCCGACGTGGCGGAGGCCGTCGCGTTCCTCGCGAGCGACGGCGCACGCGGCTTTCAGGGCGCGCGCATCGTGATGGACGGCGGCTCGACCGCCCAGCTCTACCCCGCCGCGTGCGAGGACGACACCTCGAAGATGCGGGAGCGGTAAGCGGATGGGCTGGGCGCTTGAATGTCGGGCCGCGTCGCCCTGCGTGGTTGCGGAGAGTCCCCGGTGGTGCGCCGCCGAGCGGACGCTCTGCTGGGTCGACCTCACGGGCGGACGCTACCTGCGCCAACGCGATGGTGCGCCGCCGACAGCGTTCGAGATGGTCGAACCCGGCCTCGGCAAGATCGGTGCGCTTGCGCCGCTCGGCAATGGACGTCTCCGCCTTTTCACGGAACGCTGCGAGATTTGGGAGACGGCATTCGGTGATGCGCCCGTGCTGCGTGTGCGGTTGCCGGGTCACGAGAACCGGCGGTTCAACGACGTGTGGGTCGAGGGCGCGAACACGTTCTGCGGCGTTGCGCACGAGCCGGCGCAGGGGCTGAAAGGCGAGCTGTGGCTTTGGCGCGATGGCGTTTTTTCCTGCATCGAGTCCGCGACGGACGGCAACCCGAACGGCATGGGCGTCTCGCCGGACGGCACGGTTTTCTATTTCATCGTCTCGGACGAGAAGCGGATCTACGCCTACGACTACGAGCGCGCGACGGGACGGCTCGCGAATCGCCGCGTGCTCACGGACGACTTCGCGGCGCCGGGCGTGCCGGACGGGATGACGGTCGATCCGCGCGACGGGACGCTCTGGGTCGCGCTGTGGGACGGGGCGCGGCTGGAGCATCGCGCGGCGGACGGGCGGCTGTTGGAGAGCGTCGCGTTCCCGATGAAGAAGGTGACGAGCGTCGAGGTCGGCGACGGACGCCTCTTCGTGACGACCGCCAACCGGGAGCCGGACGCGGCGGCTTACTTCGCCGCGACGGGCGCGGGATCTGTCTTTGAACTGAAGCCTTTGGGCAACTGACGAAAGGAAACGAAGCGAAATGAAACTTGGACTTTGCCTTCACCCCGAAAAGTGGACAGACCGCCACCTTGCGATGGCGCGGCAGCTTGGCTGCGAGACGGTGATCGCCTGGGTGCCGTTCGGCGCGGGCGACGGCGTCTGGCATTTGGAGGACTTCGTGCGCATCCGCGAACAGGCCGCGAAGCACGGGCTCGTTCTGGAGGGCATCGAGAACTTCCATCCCCAGCACCTCGACCACGTTGTCCTCGACGAGCCGGGCAAGGAGGAGCAGGTGGCGAACCTCATTCAGACCGTCGAGAACGCGGGCAGGGCCGGGATGAAGGTCTTCGGCTACAACTTCAGCTGCTGTGGCGTGCAGGGCTACTACACGGAGGCGAACAACACGAACGGACGCGGCGCGGCCTCGATCAAGATGTTCGACGAGGCGAAGGTCGATCATGCGCCGCTGCCGTCCCGCCGCTTCTGGTTCAACACCGAGATCGAGCGTAGGAGCGCAGTGGACGTTCTGCCGCCGACGACGCCCGAACAGCATTGGGCGCGTCTGAAATATTTTCTCGAAAACCTCTGTCCCGTCGCCGAGAGGTACGGGATGCGGCTCTGTGCGCACCCGGACGATCCGCCGATCGAATACCTGAAGGGCACCTACCGTCCGCTCACGTCGGTCGAGGGCTACCGCAAGCTGATGCGGCTCGTCGACTCCCCGGCGAACGCGATTGAGTTCTGCCAGGGGACGATCGCGACGATGCGCGGCGTCGACGTCTACGCGGCGATCGAGGAGTTCGCGTCGGCGGGCAAGATCGGCTACGTCCACTTCCGCAACGTCTCGGGCCAGCTGCCGAGGTATTCGGAGGTCTTCATCGACGACGGCTACGTGGACATGAAGAAGGCGATGGCGATCTACGAGCGCTGTGGCTTTGCGGGGACGGTCGTGCCCGACCACACGCCGCGCCTGGAGGCGGCCGACTGGTGGGAGACCGGCATGGCGTTCGCGCTCGGCTACATCCGGGGGATCATGTGAACGCGCGTGGCTATAAGTGGATCGTCCTCGCGCTTTTGAGCGGCGCGTTCTTCTTCCATCAGGCCGATCGTGCGCTCTTCGGACTCTTGACGATTCCGATTCAGGAGGATCTCGGTCTCACCGACCTCCAGATCGGCTGGGTCAACACCGCGCTCTTCTGCACGCTTGCCGTGACGACGCCGTTCGCCGGCATGCTGGGCGACCGCGTGTCGCGCAAGTGGATCATCACGCTCTCGCTGCTCTTCTGGTCGCTGATGACGGCCTGCACGGGCTTCGTCGGCGGCATCTGCGGACTCGTCTTCTTCCGCTCCATTGCGACGGGCGGCGGCGAGAGCTTCTATGCGCCAAGCGCGTTCGCGCTGCTCGCCTCGCATCACCGAGAAACGCGGTCGATTGCGTTCTCTGTTCACCAGTCGGCGCTCTACGTCGGGCTGATGTTCTCCGGTGCGCTCGTCGCGTGGGCTTTGCATCTGCTGGGCGGTTGGCGTCCCGTCTTCTTCGTCTTCGGCGGACTCGGCTTTTTGCTGGGCGTCGTCTTCTGCTTCGCGCTGAAGGAGCGTCCGGCGGACGCCGCGTTGGCCACGCCGTCGGGGACGGTGCCTGCGCGTGGGGACGTGCCGTCGTTCACGGCATCCCTGCGGGCCTACTTCTGCAATCCGTCCGCGTTGCTCGCGTCCGTCGGCTTCATCGCCGTTGTCTTTGCGAACAACGCCTACCTCTGCTGGGCGCCGAAGTTCGTCGCGCGCAAGTTCGGACTCTCGGTTGGCGCGGCGGGGAGCGGCACGATGCTCTATCACCATGTCGCGGCGTTCGCGGCAATCATGCTCGGCGCGTTCGTCACCGATCGGCTCGTCGTCCGCCATCCGCGTTTTCGGCTCGGACTGCAGATTGCCGCGCTTGTCGGCGGTGCGCCCGCGCTCCTGTTCGTCGGCTGTGCGCCCAGTGTCGCGGCGTGCTGGTGCGCGGTCGTCTTGTATGGCGTCTTTCGCGGACTCTTCGAGGTGAACACACATGCGAGCCTCTTCGACGTGGTTGCGCCGGCGCATCGGGCGAGTGCCGAGGGGCTGATGACGATGATCGCGTTTTTCGTCGGGTCGCTGTCTCCGCTGCTGTTGGGCGCGCTGTCCGACCGCTATGGCGTGCGCGGCTTCGAGATTGGCTTTGGCATCCTCGGCGCGGGTTATCTCGTCGGCGTCGCGGCGTTGGTCGTCTCGTTTCTTTTCACCTTCCGCCGCGACCGCGTTGAGGAAGGCTAATGACTGTGGCGCTGCGCGCGACCACGAAACGCCGCAGATCGCGCCCTCGCCGAACGGCGATTGATTAAGTCGCGCCGTCGCCGCGTCTCAAGCCTGACGGCTTGATGCGTCGCCGTCCCGACTCAATCAACCCTCCGGGTTGGGGCGTGATCGCGTCGGCACGAAAGCCGCGCGTCGCGCGGACACAAAAGCTTGGCTAGCCTTACGTCGAAGCACGAAAAGGCTTCGCCCCTTTCTCGAATGTGCATTTGCAAGTAGAATGCAAACTTGTGCCTGAAACGGATTCGTCCATGAATTTGGTATACTATTCGCCATGCACGACGATTTGCTTTACAAGGACGAGACGTATGCCATCCAAGGGGCTGTCTACGAGGTCTACAAGACGCTCGGCAACGGGTACAAGGAAGAGGTCTACCAGCAATGTCTGGAGCGCGAATTGTCCCTGCGGAAAATCCCATACGAGGCAAAGAAGGAAATGCATATCTTCTACAAGGGCGAACCCATTGAAAAGACCTACATCCCCGACCTGTGGTGTTATGGTGCCATTATTGTCGAGCTGAAAGCCGTTGCGGCTATTACATCTGAGCATCTCGCGCAAATCGACAACTACCTCAGGCTCACGAAATGCAGGCTCGGACTACTCGTGAATTTTGGTTCTTACCCAAGGGCAACGATTCGTCGTTGGGTGAACTGACCTCTTCCGCAATTTGTATGTTCGAGAAAATGGCGAAGCCTTTTCGTGCATCGACGGACGAGCGAACGGCTTTCGTGTCGCACCGACGGTGCGCGTTCGTGCCGACATCGCCGCGAGAGCCCGCAGGGTGAGGGCGCACGAGCGACGGTGGACGATGCTGAAAGCATCGGATCCGCCGGCGCTCGCGAGGCCTCAATCGCGCAACGCGCGATCTCGCGGCGGTGGCGTTTCGTGGTTGCGCGAAGCGCGTCGAACCGATGAAGACAGCCGACCCAAAAAACAAAAAGCGAAATTCGTGACTTTTCTGTTGCGCGGGAAAGGCACATTCACGGTTGCCAGCTCTGCCGCCGTTATGCTAAACTTCCTCTCCAATGCGTCGATAAAGGAGAGAAGAAGATGTCGAAAGGCAAAATCAAGAAATACGTTGGGTTCGGTGACTTTCTGCTGCGGCTTTCGCCGCCCGGCTACCGCCGGTTCGCGCAGGCGCCGTTTTTCGAGACCTACTACACGGGCGCGGAATCGAACGTCTGCGCCTCGTTGGCGGTCATGGGCGAGCGGACGGCGTTCGTGACGCGCGTTCCCGACAACGCGATCGCCGAGACCGGTCTCGGCGAGCTGCGCCGCTTCGGCATTGACGTCTCGGGCGTCGCGCGCGGCGGTGAGCGGCTCGGCATCTACTACTGCGAGAAGGGCGCCTCGCAGCGTCCCTCGAAGGTCATCTATGACCGGTTGCATTCGGGCTTCACCGAGGCGACGCGCGGCGACTTCGACTGGCCGGCGCTCCTGAAGGGCGCGGACTACTTCCACTTCACGGGCATCACGCCGGCCCTCGGCGGCGAACTGCCCCGCATCTGCGAAGACGCCTGCAAGGCCGCCAAGAAGGCGGGCGCACGCATCTCCTGCGACCTCAACTACCGCAAGAACCTGTGGGACACGCAGACCGCCGCGCGAACGATGACGCGGCTTCTCCCCTACGTCGACCACCTCATCGCGAACGAGGAGGACGCGGAGAAGGTTCTGGGCATCCGGGCGGACGATTCGGACGTGACGGGCGGCAAGCTCTCGCGTGCGGGTTACGTCGGCGTTGCGCAGAAGCTGAAGGCCGCGTTCCCCAACCTTCGGACGGTCGCCATCACCCTGCGCCGCTCGATCAGCGCGTCTGACAACATCTGGGGCGCGATGCTGTTTGACGGACGGAAAGCGTATTTCTCGCGCGACTACAACGTCCACATCGTCGATCGCGTGGGCGGCGGGGACAGCTTCGCGGCGGGGCTTCTCTACGCGCTCGGCCACGGGTTCAAGCCGCAGGACGCGATTGAATACGCGGCCGCCGCGAGCTGCCTCAAGCATGCGATTGAGCTGGACGTCAACCTTTCGACGGTCGGCGAAGTGATGCAGCTGATGGGCGGCGACGGCTCGGGCCGCGTGCAGCGGTGAAAACGGAAAAGGAAACAGGAGAAGAGAGAATGAGACATTGTGTTGTTGCAGGGATGTGTCTGCTGTCCGCATTTGCGGCTTCGGCGGCGGACGTCACGGTCACGAAACCCTACTTCCGCTGGCTCTTCAACGGGTTCGGCTTCCAGAATTCGGAGGC
>CAKURH010000082.1 GCA_934675625.1 uncultured Kiritimatiellota bacterium | reverse complement strand
GGAAAGTCAAGCAGGACGGCAAGGGCAACTGGGGCTACGGCGGAATCAAGGACACGGCGACGCGCGAAGGGCTCGCGAAGGCGTACGTCGGGCTGATCGAGAAGGTCGCCGAGCTCGCGGCGCAGGGGCTCGGCGGCGCGGTCTACACGCAGACGACGGACGTCGAGATCGAGATCAACGGGCTCCTGACCTACGACCGCAAGGTGCTGAAGTTCGACCCCGCCGTGCTGAAGGCCGCGCACGAGAAGGTCTATCGGGCGTTTGCGGCGGCGAAATGAGAGGACGAACGTCTTGCTGGACTAGAACTCGATGCCGGGGCGGGCGGGGAGGCCGTGGGCGAAGGGGTGACGCACGGCCCGGATCTCGGAGAGGTAGTCGGCCCGCTGGGCGAGGGTGCCGGGGTTGCGTCCCGTCACGACCGTCTCGATTCCCTTGGCCGCCGCGTCATCCAGCACGGCGCGGCAGAGCGCGCGGTTCGCCATTGGCGTCGCGTAGACGTAGGTGAACTCGTCGAGGACCAGCAGCTGCGGCGGCGTCGCGCCGTCCAGCCGGGCCTTCACCGTGCGGAGGATTCCGTCATGCTCGGCGGCGAGGCGCGCGCGCTCGAGCGAGTCCAGCTGCCACCAAAAGCCGTGCGGGTCGGACGGACGCAGGATCTCGACGCCGAGCTGCCGCAGGCCGTCGAGCTCGCCGCTCGGCCCGCCCTTGAGGAACTGCACGAACAGGACGCGCCAGCCGTGTCCGCGCGCACGCACGGCCAGCCCGACGGCGGCCGTCGTCTTTCCCTTCCCGTCGCCTGTGTAGAGGTGGATCATGGCTCATGCGGAAGGAAGGGCCTGTCCGTCGTCCGTCAGCGGAATCATGCGCTGGAGGTCGTCGAGCGTCAGGCGGTCCTTCAGTCCCGTGCCGCTCAGCTTGAGCCGGAACGACTCGCGCATGAGGACGGCGAGCTTGCGCACGGCCCAGGGCACGGGCATTCCGCCGGGGCGGATGTTGGAGACGCAGTTGCGGTCCGACTCGACGGAGCTGTTGCGCGCCATGTACGTGAAGTAGGCGCTGAGGGAGTCCTTCGCGCCGAGGCCCGGCCGCTCGCCGAGGAGGACAATCGCCATGCGCGCGCCGAGCGCGTCGGAAATCGCGTCCGCGATCTTGACGCGCCCGAACGGCACGACGACGACGGGGTAGAACGAGAAGGCGTCGCCGAGCTCGTCGCGCAGCCCCCTGGCGACGTCGACGGCGTGCTCCTCCGCCGCGACGGCGGAAAGCCCGTCCGAGATGACGATCACGATGTCCCTCGGCCCCCAGTCCGCCGCGCGCGCCTTCAGGAACGCCGTCGACGCGTCCGTCAGGAGGCGGCCGCGCTCCGGGTGGAGCAGGTAGTCGAGCTTGTCGGTGACGGGCGTCTGCGCATCGACGTGCGCGAAGCCGGCGGCGTCGAGCTGCTCGTGCACGAGCGCCGGGTGGAAGGGCGCGTGCACGGCGTCGCGCGCGCGGGCGTGGGCGAGTCGGAAGTCGAGCAGGTTGACGGTGCGCAGGCTGCCGCCGGCCCGCCCCATCGCGATGCGCGCGGGGGTGAAGCGGCGGAGCGCGGCCCACGGGTCAGCGCTCAAGTTCGCGTTCGTAGCCGACAAGAGCATGGTCGCCTCCTTTGTGGTTGACGAGCCGCTGGCGGGCGTCGACGAGGTTCATCTCCTCCAGCCAGGCCTCGAATTCGGGTGCGGGGCGCTTTCCGAAGACCTGCCGCACGTACTGGATGTCGTGATAGCTCGTCGTCTGGTAGCCGAGCATCACGTCGTCGCCGCCGGGAATCGCCATCTGGTAGGTGAGCCCGGCCGCCGCGAGGCACGTCATCAGCACGTCCATGTCGTTCTGGTCGGCCTCGGCGTGGTTGGTGTAGCAGATGTCGCAGCCCATCGGCAGGCCGAGCAGCTTGCCGCAGAAGTGGTCCTCGAGCCCGGCGCGGAGGATCTCCTTGCCGTCGTAGAGGTATTCGGGGCCGATGAAGCCGACGACGGTGTTGACGAGCAGCGGCCTGAACTTCCGCGCGACGGCGTAGGCGCGCGCCTCGCACGTCTGCATGTCGACGCCCCAGTCGCCGCGCCCGGAGAGCGCGCTGCCCTGGCCCGTCTCGAAGTACATCACGTTCTGCCCGACCGTGCCGCGCTTCAGGGAGAGCGCGGCGTCGTAGGCCTCCTGGAGGATGGCGAGGTCGATGCCGAAGACCCGGTTGGCGATCTCGGTGCCGGCGATGGACTGGAAGACGAGATCGACGGGCGCGCCGAGCCGCATGACCTCCAGCGCGTTCGTGACGTGCGAGAGCACGCAGCTCTGCGTCGGGATGCGGTAGCGGTGGACGAGCTCGTCGATCAGCTTCAGGAGCTCGCGCATCATCGGCACGGAGTCCGTCGCGGGGTTGATGCCGATGACGGCGTCGCCGCACCCGTAGAGCAGACCCTCCAGCATGGAGGCCGCGATGCCCTTGAGGTCGTCCGTCGCGTGGTTCGGCTGGAGGCGCGTGGAGAGGCGCCCGGGGAGGCCGATCGTGTCGCGGAACGCCGTGACGACGCGGCACTTCGAGGCGACGAGGATCAGGTCCTGGTTCGAGCAGAGCTTGGACGCGGCGGCGGCCATCTCCGGCGTGAGGCCGGGCGCGAGCGCGCCGAGCGCGTCGGCGTCCGTCTCGTAGCGGAGGAGCCAGTCGCGGAACTCGCCGACGCTCAGGTTCTTGACGGGCGCGAACGCGGCCGCGTCGTGCGAATCGACGATGAGCCGCGTCACCTCGTCCTTCTCGTAGGGGATCAGCGGCTCGTCGAGGAAGAGGGCGAGCGGCACGTCCGCAAGCAGCATCTGCGCGGCGACGCGCTCCTCGTCGCACGACGCGGCGCAGCCCGCCGTGACGTCGCCCGACCGGCGGGGCGACGCCTTGGCCATCAGCTCCTTGAGGGAGCCGAACGTCCAGTGCTTTCCGGCGACTTCAAGCGTGACGCTCTTCATGGCGCTACCTCACGGGGACGTAGTGGAACGCGCCGGCGCAGAGGTCGCGGAACCAGCCGCAGTGCGCGACAAGCCAATCGACGGGGCCGACCGCCTTGCCGTTCACGTAGTCCGGCAGCCAGAGGGCGATGTCCGGGAAGACCATGATCAGGACGATCGCGGCGATCATCAGGAAGAGGAACGGGACGATCGACGCGTAGATGTCCTTGATCGTGATGCAGTCGGGGCTCATCGCGCGCATCATGAAGAGGTTGTAGCCGAACGGCGGGGTGATGTACGCGATCTGGCAGGTGATCGTGTAGAGGACGCCGAACCAGATCGGGCTGAACCCGAGGTCCTTCACGAGCGGGATGAAGAGCGGCGCGACGATGATGAGCATCGCGGTGTCGTCGAGGAAGATGCCCATGACGATGAACGTGAGCTGCATCAGGAAGAGGACGCACCATGGCGAGAGGCCGAGGTCGCCGGTGAAGAACTCCTTCAGGACGTCCACCGCGTGCAGCGAGTCGAAGACCGCCGAGAAAGAGAGGGCCGCCATCATGATCCAGAGGAACATGGCCGAGTTGTCAAGCGTCTCCTTCAGGGTCTTCGTGAAGACCTTCAGCGTGAGACGCCGCTTGCAGAGCGCGATCAGGAACGCGGCGAGCGCGCCGACGGCGGAACTCTCCTCCAATGAGGTGAGGCCCGAGAAGAACGAGCCGATCACCGCGAGCACGAGCAAGATCGGGAGGATGCCGGCGCGCAGCACGCGGAACTTCTCCGCCCAGCTGAAGTTGCGCTGCTCCTTCGGCAGGATTGGTCCGAGCGCCGGGTTGAGGCGGCAGCGGATCACGACGTAGCCGAAGAAGAGGAGCGAGAGGAGCGCGGCCGGGCCGATGCCGGCGAGCCAGAGGTCCTTGACCTGCTCACGCGCGATCATCCCGTAGAGAACGAGCACGACCGACGGCGGGAAGAGGATGCCGAGCGACGATCCGGCCTGGATGACGCCGGAGATCATGCGCTTGTCGTAGTTCCGCTTCAGGAGCTCCGGCAGCGCGACCGAGCAGCCGATCGCCATGCCGGCGACCGAGAGGCCGTTCATGCACGAGATCATGACCATCACGAGCAGCGTGCCGACGGCGAGGCCGCCCCGGAGACCGCCGAACCAGACGTGGAACATGTAGTACATGTCGTTCGCGATGCCCGATTCGGAGAGCATGAAGCCCATGAACACGAACATCGGCAGCGTCAGCATCGGGTACCAGTTGAACAGCTTGATCGCCGCGTTGAAGCCGTAGCCGAGCGCGCCGCGGTCGATGAAGACGAGCGCGAACACGACGCCGATGAAGCCCATCACGCCGAAGACGCGCTGGCCCGTCAGCATGAGGACCATGAGGAGGGAGAACATCAGCGCGACGATGATCCCCGGATAGGAGAGCAGATACTCCGTCAGACTCAGCGATTCATACATAGGACACCTCTTGTCAGGATGACGATGGACAGGACGAACACCAGCGCGCCGAGGACGAACCAAGTCGGGTTGGCGAGAAGGGCCGCGAGGCCGAAGCCGCCCGCGAGGCAGGCGAGGCCGACGCCGGCGAAGACGAGGTAGGGCGTCCAGTAGGCGTGCTCGGCCTCCGGCGCGGCCGGGACTGGCGCGTCCGCGAGGGGCGCTGGGGGCTTCGGGATGCGCGGGTCGAAGACGTGGATGAGGTCACGTCCCTTCGGGTCGGGGCCGAAGCCCGTCGTGCCGGGCGCGCCGTCCTGTCCGAGCAGGACCGCCGCGCCGACCGTCACGAAGACGCCGAAGCCGGGGATCGCGGCGAAGAGGGCGAACGTGAACGCCCACCAGCCGGACATGTCGAGGTCGTGGAAGCGCCGGATCGTCGGCGGCACCGCGAGGATGGGCGCGCCGACCGCGAGGAACGCGCCGACCAACGTGGCGAGGAGGCCGAATCCGCCGGTGCGCGTGACGTGCGGGATCCCGACGAGCAGCAGGAGCGCGCCGACCGCGCCGAGCGCCGCGCAGAAAGCCATCTTCTTCCCGTAGGCCGCGCGCGCGAGGCGTCCGCCGTAGAGGCGTTCCTCGTCGCCCTCGGGATCGGGCAGGGCGATCTCCTTCCGGCAGGCGGCGAGGAGCGACTTGACGAACTCGGCCGTCATCTGCAGGAACATGAAGAAGATGCCGATCTCCATCGCGATCTTGATCGGCGCCATGTACGGGGCCCAGACCGTGTGGTTGATCTGCTTCGCGACGACGGCGTAGGCGCAGCTGTCCCAGCCGCCGAGCAGCATCACGACGAGGTAGAAGAGGACGAAGAAGGACGTCACGGCGTCGACGATCGCCTTCGTGCGCGGCTTCCAGTTCGCGTAGAGGAAGTCCATGCGCACGTGCGCGCCGCGCTGGAGCGTCCAGCCCGCGCCGAGCAGGTAGTAGGCCCCGACGGCGAACTGCGCCATCTCCAGCGCCCAGATCGTGTCGATGCCGCTGCCCCGCGCGAAGACGGGGAACATCAACACCGCCAGGATCGCCAGCAGGAGGTACATCGCGGCGACGCCGAGCCCCCGGACGAGGGACTCGACGCCGCGCACGTATTTCGCAAGCGCGTTCATGGCGTTCAGTAGCGGTAGGGTTTGCCGGCCTTGGCCATGACGGCGTTGTACTTGCGGAAGGCGTCGACGACGGCCTTGGCGCGCGGGGATTCCTTGGCGATCTCCTCCCAGAACGGCACGGCCTTCTTCTCGACCTCGGCCCATTCCGCGTCGGGGATCGAGCAGAGCTTCAGCTTGCCGCCGTTGACGCGCAGGTCCGCCTCGCCGCCCCAGTACCAGTATTGGCGGTAGTAGTGCGACGAGTCCATCGAGAGCTTGAAGAGCGTCTTCAGGTCGTCGGGGACCTTCGCCCAGCTGTCGGTGTTCGCGAAGTAGGAGCCGATCCACGCGCCGGAGAGCGAGTTCGTCAGGAAGTACTTGCAGGCGTCGGCCCAGCCGACGGTGTAGTCCTCCGTGATGCCCGACCACGCGACGCCGTCCAGCGTGCCCGTGCGGAGCGCCATCTCGGCGTCCTCGTAGGGGAGCGTGACCGGCACGACGCCGAACTGCTTGAGGAAGCGGCCCGCCGTCGGGAAGGTGTAGACCTTCAGGCCCTTGAGGTCGGCGAGGCTGTTGATGGGCTTCTTCGTCGCGAAGTGGCAGGGGTCCCACGAGCCGGCGGAGAGCCACGTCACCTTGCCGCCCGACGCCTCCTTGTAGGACTCGGCCCAGATCTTGTCGAGGCCGTACTGCGCGAAGAGGACGGGCACGTCAAGCGAGTAGCGCGAGGCGAACGGGAAGTAGCCGCCGAAGACGCGCACGTCGGCCGCCGACGACATCGAGTCGTCGTCGGACTGCACGCCGTCGATCGTCCCCGACTCCAGGGCGCCGAAGAGCTCCGACGTCGGCACGAGCTGGTCGGCATAGTAGAGGTCGATGTGCATGCGGTTGCCGGCGACCTTGTTGAAGGCGTCGATCGCGGGCTTGCAGACGTGCTGCGCGAGGGCCGTGCCGGCGTAGGTCTGGAAACGCCACTTGATCATCTTCATCGTCTGCGGAATCGTCACGCCCTTGTCGAGCGGACTCCTCTTGGACTCCTTCGGATCGCATCCGGTCAGGGCCGGAGCGGCGGCCATCCCGACGGCGCCCAGGCAGGCGCCCTTCAGGAATTCGCGCGTGGTCATCTGTTTCATGGTGTGTTTCCTTTTTTGCTTTGGTTGCCCGCGTCGTGCGGACATCACCACGTGTGCAAGACCCATGCCACCGCCGCCGGACGCGCAGGGCCCGCCCGGTTTGGAAATTTTGTGCCGTGCGGCCGTCGGGGGCTTTACACCGCACGGAAACCGAAGGCAACGAACCATGCGAATCGGCGTTGTCTTCACCTCAAAAAGGGTGCGATTTTAATTCGTTGAAGAATTGAGGCATCTCACGCCGCGCTCCTGAGCCGTGCGATGATGGCGCAGACGCATGCGGCGTTGTGGATGCGCCAGTGCATTCCGGCCTGCTTGCACCTTCTTGCGACGAGTATCCTCGCGGCGGCCTCGACGTGGCATGACGATATGTAGTAGCCGTTCCTCCTGAGCCATCCGTAGCGCATGTTGTCGCGGCGCCTGTCGAGGTAGCAGAGCGCGTCGCGCGCCTCCTTCGACGCCTCCAGCTCCCTGGGGTAGAGCCGCCTTATCCTGTCCACGGCCGAGCCCGCGCCGTGGCGGAGCATGACGGCGCGGCACGTCCTGTATTCCCCGGCCGCGTCGGGGATCCCCAGCTTTTCGCAGCAGGCGCTCATGTATCCCGACGCGTGCATGAAGTCGTTCGTGAACTGCGCGAACGGCAGCGCGTCGCGCATGGCCTTCTCGAGCGCCTCCTCCCCGTCCGCGACGCACTGCACGCGCGGCGCGGTCCCCGAGCCCCTCGACACGGCGTGTTCGCGGATGAGGCTCGTGAGCTCGCCGACGCCCTTGTCGGTGACCGCGTACGAGAACGATCCCTCGACCGGGATCGGCACGCCCCTGTCCGTTGCGTTGAAGTGTTCGCATGCGCACACCACGCGCAGCTGCCGCGACTTGGCCTGCCCCGAGTCCTTTCCCCTGACGCCGGCCGTGTCGGCCTTCGTGCAGGGAGGGTTCGTCCCGTCGGACATCACGACGAGCGTCCGCGGGACGCGGTGCGCGCCCTCGGGCGTCCGCAGTCTTGCGTCGGAGTACTGCCGGACGTCCTTCCCCGGACTGCGCGACGCCTCCAGCTCCGACTCCCCGACGCGCAGCGTCTCGTCGCGCAGCTTCGAGGCGGACACCCTCCCGCACCCCAGCAGCGCGAGCGTGCCGGCGGCCTCCCTGAAGGACCCCGACGTGACCGCGAGCCTCGTGGCGACGGACGACGCGAAGGGCGTCATCTTCCGCTCCACGCCGAAGGCGCGCAGGACGTCGCACGCCTCCGGGCCGCCGACGCGGTATGGGTGGCGGACCTCGCACCACCCGAAGCGCGTGAGCACCTGCTTCGTGCGCATGCTGTGGACGCCGGGCGCATCGGGCCTGAGGGAGAGCGACGACATGGCCTCGCCCATGTACGCGGCCATGTCCTTCGAGGCCGCGTCCGCCAGCCTCTCGTCGAAGCGCGGCATCTCCCCGCGGCGCGACTTCGCGTCCATCCGCTCGACGGACTCGACGAGCTTCATTGCGCTTACGAGCCGCGGCCTCGGCAGCGTCAGCCTTCGCCTGCCTTTTTTTAGGGCGTCCAGGCTCTGCCCCGTCACGAGTCGGGCGTACTCGGCCTCGAGCTTCCTGTAGCGCCTCCCGTCGGCTATCAGCTTCTTCACGCGTGCGACGGCGTGCGGCGGCACGTACTTGCAGACCTGCTTGCCGCGCGCGCCTTTCGACTTGAACCGGTACTGCGGGCTGGCGCGCCTCGTCGTCCCGTCCTTGACCTTGTACTTCTTCGAGCTGCTGGCGATCGAGCCTTCGGCGAACTCCGTTATCGCGGCGATCTCCGCGACGATTTCCCTGATGCGGGCCTCCGTGTCTTTCATGGCGTCCTCCCCGTCTGCAATCAATACCTACCGTAGGTATTGATATCATGTCAAAAGTTCTGCCGTCCGCGCAAGGGGGGGTGAAAAAGTTCGTCTTGCGGCGGAGGGCGGCGAGACGGCCCGGGCACGTGAAGAGCGCCCCTAGGCACGGCACGCACCGCGACACGCGTTGCGCAGTGGTCGCTCTTCCCGAGCGCGAAGAACTCATGAGTTCGCGCGATGGCCGGGACGAGCTCGCCCGCCCAAAGCCGCCATAGCTATCAACAATCTTGTCGATTGAAAAAGTAAGTGGGCAGGGGCGACGGACGGTCGGCAAAGACCGCTTTTTCCAGGGGTCTGGCGACACGTTTTCGCCTTTGGCCGCCTGCCTTTGGCGCGAATCCTCCCGTGTTTTGCGCGCTTTTGCAATGGAAAGCGGGCATGGCAGGTCCGCGAGGATGCACAGTCTTCGCTTTCCGAGGTACTGACTGGACATCCCCCTGGCGTCGGCCCGCGGTCGGGCCATGTGGCTGCGGGGCTACTTCACTTCAAGGAGCTCCGGGCGGAGCGTCACCTCCTTCAGCGGAATCGGGACGATGCCGAGCTTCCGCGCGACGTCCTCGCCGTGTTCGAAGGCGAAGCGCTCGTACGGCGTGCGGCAGGGGGCGTCGCCCTTCGACAGCGACGCGCGGACGTAGCTGTTGACGTGCGACATCATGAGGTCGACCTGCCCCTGCGTGAGGCCGTCGAAGCTCTCGCCCTTGAGGACGACGCGGCGGATGTACTCGTGGTTGCGCTCGACGTGCGCCTTGTCGGTGGCGGTGTAGGGCCTGGTGTAGAACACCCTCGTCCTCGGCGTGCCGTCGTCGGGCGACGTCTCGACCGCGAGCGGGTTGGAGAACTCGGTGCCGTTGTCCTTGAGCATGGCCGGGAACAGCCGCCTGAACGTCTCGGCCCCGAGCGTCCGCCACAGCCAGTTGAACGCGTCGATGACGTGCTGGGCGCACTTGCCGGGCATGAGCCGCGCGACCATGAAGCCCGACGCCGGGAACACGACCGTCAGGAGGACGCACTTGTCGCCCCTCCCGCCCTCGACGGTGTCGACCTGCGGGACCTGCACGCCGGGGTTTTCGGCCAGGAAGTCCTGGTAGTCCTCCCACGTGCGGCCCTCCGTGCAGTGGCGGTCGACCTTGTGCGCGACGGGCGTCCCCCTGCGCTTCCTGTAGCGCACGGCCATCGGGAGGTTGTGCCTCTTGACGGACAGGACGCCCCCGTTGACGTAGTTGTAGGCGGTGCGCTCGCATATCCCGAACGACGAGGGGGCGGAGACCATCGCGTGGTGGACGCTCTGGCCCCTGGCGAGGGCGGGGACGAGGACCTCGTTGATGGCCCTGAGCTCGCCCTCGGTGGCGTTGATCCCCTGCCTCGACTCCACGAGCGTCCTGCGGTAGCCCTCGTGCGCGGCCCCGTGCAGGTAGTACTGCTTGCGCAGGCGGCAGCGCTGCTCGTCGGGGCAGCCGTTGCAGACGTAGGGCGGCGCGTCGAGGCGCGGGCAGCGCTCCTCCTCGAAGCGCGGGCACAGGCCCTCGCGGCACCTGAGGCCGCAGTTCGCGCAGCTGCGCGCGCAGCCCGGGCGCCCGCACATCCCGGCGGCGTCGCACCCGTCGCGGCGGGCGCACGGGTTGAACCTCCGCCCGTAGAAGGTCTTCGTGGACTCCACGCGGCGGCCCAAGACCTCCCGCTTGACGGTCGATCGGGGGATCCCCGTCTCGCGGCTGATCTGCGCGAACGGCTTGCGCTCGCGCAATGCGGCTTCCAGCGCGAGGCGCAGGTCGTCTCTTCGTTGCGGCGCGGCGGAATTGTCGCGCCGGACGGAAAGGATGCCATTTCCCGCTTGCAGGGGAAAGCGGGCATCTCCGCTTGCAGGACTAACCGGGCAGGTTCCCCCGTCGCCCCTGCCCACTTACTTTTTCAATCGACACACAAACTGCGCAACTCGCAATAGGTCTGCGCCAGCATTGAGAAACAAGGGCAAATATGATATAATTACCGCGATTTTGGGGCCTTTCGTAGGGGCCACAACAGGTGGTAACAATTCTAATGACGAAAGAAAGTCAACATGAGAGGTAAAGACGAGAAGCTCCTCGACATCTTCAACTCAAATGGCAAACGATTCATCATCCCTGCCTATCAGCGTAATTACGACTGGAAGCAGGAGAATTGCGAGCGTTTGTTTGACGATCTGATTGCCCTGACGAAGAGCCGCCGGGAGGGACATTTCTTCGGGAGTGTGGTGACGGTCGAAAGCGAGGACGGGTTCAGCACGGAACGCCTCGTGATTGATGGACAGCAGCGCGTGACGACCGTCTCTCTTCTGTTGTTGGCGATGTATCGGCTTTTGGAGCGGGGAGAGGTTGCTTCGACCAAGGGCGATCTTAAGGATCATATTTACAACTGCTACCTTGTCGACAATACGTCCACGCGTGACATCAAGCTTCGGCTCAAGCCGGTGAAGAGCGATCAGCTTGCGTTTGAGAAGCTGTTTGCGGACGAGGAAGAGCATCTCCCGAACTCGAACCTGACCATCAACTACAACTACTTTGTCGGACGTATTCGGAAGAACGAGATCTCCATCGACGACCTGTTTCGCGCCGTTCGGAATCTCGTGGTCATCAACGTGGAACTTAAGCAAGCCGACGATCCGCAGCTTGTCTTTGAGAGCCTCAACTCGACAGGTGTCGCCCTGACGGAAGGCGATAAGATTCGCAACTTTGTTCTGATGGGTCTCAGCTCGCGCCAGCAAGACACGTTCTACGAGAAATACTGGAATCGCATCGAGGAGTGTACCAGCTATGAGGTGAGTGCATTCATTCGAGACTATCTCAGCGTCAAGACGAATGTGATTGCCTCTCAGAACAAGGTCTACGAGTCGTTCAAGGCCTATCGCCAGAAGCTGCAGGACGATCCCGAAGAGTTGCTACAGGATATGTACGCCTATTCAAAGCTCTATCGGACGCTGCTCGTCGGGAAGACATCCAATCGGAATCTCAATGATTGTATCTTCCGCCTGAACTGGCTTGAGACATCCGTTACGAGGCCGTTCCTGCTTGAAGTCTTTCGTCTTGAATCCGAAGGCAAGCTGAAGACCGATGATGTCGCAGAGATTTTCGCGACCGTCGAGGCTTATCTTTATCGTCGCCAGATCTGTGAGATTCCGACAAATGCCCTCAACAAGATCTTCTTGGGGTTGCACAAGGAGATCGCCAAGTTCGACGGCACGGTCGAGAATTACCTTTCCAAGTTCAAGTATGCGATTGGGACGAAGAGGGATCGGGGAGTCTTCCCGTGCGACAAGGATTTCATTGCGGCCTTCAAGACGCGCAATGTCTACAAGATGAATCCTCGTGTGCGTGCCTACACGCTTGAACGTCTTGAGAACTTCGGCACGCGCGAGACGGTCGACGTCTACAAGCGCATAGAAGAGGATACGCTGACGATTGAGCACGTCATGCCACAGGTTCTCGTGCCGGAGTGGATGGAATCGTTGGGCGATGATTATGCCGAGATCCACGAGGCGTGGTTGCATCGAGTTGCCAATCTTACCCTTACGGCTTATAACTCACGGTACAGCAACAACCCGTTTGCTGATAAGCTGAGCATGAAGAACGGCTTTAAAGACAGCGGCGTGAGGCTCAATCATTGGATCGCCCAGCAGACTGAATGGGGAGAAAAGCAGCTGATTGAGAGAACCGAACTCTTGGCAGAGCGGGCTCTTGAAATCTGGCCGACACCTGATACGGCTTCTTACACGCCCGCCGTGAAAGAGAAGAACACCGTCACATTGGATGACGATGTGAGCTTCCGAGGCCTACAGATCTCCGGATTTGTCTTCAGAGGTGTCGAGCAATCGGTGTTGAGTTGGATCGATATGTTCGATGCGGTGATCCGCCAGCTTCATTCGACCGACAAGTCCATTCTTGCCAAGCTTGCTGCGGTTAAGGATCCCGAGGTCAAGCTCTCGCAGTATTTCACGACAAATGGATCGGGTTTGCGCGAAGCAACGGAACTGGATGCGGGCGTTTTCTACGAGCGTAATTCCAATACGGAAATCAAGGTGACGATACTGCGTGAACTCTTCCGCCAGTTCGGGGTGGGGTTGGACGACCTCGTTCTCATTCTCAGGGACGGATCCGAGGACAAGTCTTCGGAATCCGTAAAGGCCTGGCATGAGATGCGTCGCCGCTATTGGACGTATGCGTTGCCGAAGATGAGTGCGGCCAATGCCGAGAATGGGATGTTCTCCGGAAGTTCGCCAAGCGAGGAGAACTGGACGAGCGGGTTCTTTGGCGTGGGCGGCGTACACATTTCCTGCATCGCCAACTACAACTGTGCACGTGTCGAATTGTATGCCAACGGAACGAGCAAGTTGTCCGCAAAGGAGTTGTTCGACGAATTGGACCGGCATCGTTTCGAGATTGAAAAGGCGTTGGGCGCGGATCGTGTGTATTGGAATCGAGGGAACGACATCAAGCACGCGCGGATCTTTGTGCGCAGTGACGATCTCTCGATCAACAACGAAAGCGATTGGGAGCGAATGGCGGAATATCACTCCGTCTGGAGTAAGAAGATCTACGATGTGCTGGTTCCGTATGTTCGTGACTACGTGAGAGCCAAAGCAATCGACGTGTGATACGGAGGTTTGGGATGAGGTTCTTGCAGATCAACGATGTTTCTCAACAACTTAATGTTCAAGGACATTGGTATCTTCTCGATTCTCAAGACTATGAGATTACTCCTGCCCGTCTGAATTTTCCCGGAATGATGCGTTTTCAAGCGGACGGAGATGCAAGGCTTTCTATAATTGGGAGTTGCGGTGCCGATTATACCTTGCGTCGAAAAAGAGTTCCTGTTGTTGTGGGGAGGTGTTGCTCTCAAACTGGCACCCCCAAAGAGAAGTGCTTTGATGGATGGGCCTCCATCTTTGATGCGTGGGGAGGGTCGTTTGGGAACATCACGTGTCCAGCGGTAATGAAGTCCGATTTTGCCTTTTCGGATGTCTGGTTGGGTCCGAGTCCTCTTTGCCAGAAAAGCGATGCCTGCTTTGACTCCGTCAATTTCGGAATTAACAATCTTGAACACTTGCTGTTCAGTAATCATTTTAGGTCAAATTGGGAGCCTTCGGCAAAGAAGCTTTCAATAGAGTGCACATTACCAAAGGATCTTATCCTGTTTGAGAACTCAGATGTGCGAATCTCTATTTCGTTTATTTGCGACGGAGGCTCATGGACACTCGTTCAACTCGACTCTGCTCTACATGAACATGTCCGAGTTGAGATTGAGGCTCTTAAAGGCCCCATAAAGTTTTATGGCAAAACCAATTCGTATGAATACTACGTCAATGCAATCTCATCACTTCTTGGTTTGATGATATTCAATCGTGCCTACATTTTTGATGTTCGAGGAGAAAAGAAGAAAAAGGACAACAGTCCTCAATGGTTTTGCAGGAGATGGCGCAGAACTATTCCTCAGAGTTCAGCTGGTACGCGGGCCTATTTGAAATGTCTTTTCCCTATAGTCTCAGAGAATCAGAATTGTCGAGGAATTGTTGAGGAATATATTCGTAAGTATGATTCGATAAAGCGTGACGTCGATACGATCATCCAATTAAAGCACGGAACGCAAACGCTGACAATTAAGTCTTTGGCGGACTTACTCTTTGCTTTTGAAGGATTGTCTAATCATCTCTGCAAAGCGGAGAATGCTGCTTATGTAGAATCGCTTCGAGATAATGAAGATCACAAGAAAATACGGGATGATATTTTATCTCGTTGTACCGCGGAACAGGTAAAGTGGATTGGGCATAAATTGGATATCAGCGCGACTTTTGCTGTCAAGTTGCGAGTTGCCGCTCAACTATTAAAGCCTTTCTTCGCAATTTTGGGTGACGATAAGTTGACGGACAAGCTTATATCCTACTATCGTGATTCACGAAATGGGACTGCTCATTCCTTATCGCATACCGATTTAAATGTTGATTTCTATGTCTCTTCCATAGAATGGCTTGCGATGTTTATGGTTAGCTTGATTCTGAAACGGCTGTCGCTCGATGATGAGATGTTAAGAGGCTGTCTAAAAGCATGGGAACATACGCTGTCCGAGCTGGAAGAGACGATTAAGGATGGGTTGCTAGATCATTCGTCTAAATGAAAAGGCAGAGGCTCGCTCTACAATATGGCTCTTCAGAGGTTTGTGAAAAAATCCATTGGGGATTTTGGCCAGTCTACAGGCCCGGAACTCATTGCAATTTGATCGGCTAATGCGCTTATGCAAGCGAAATCCAACGTTTCCATGATGCATGGGGGCTTGCCTGAAAGCGCAAGACCGCATACAATACCTTTCGCTCTTCGAGGAACAGAAAGGAGGCCGTATGCGGTCAAGCACCAGAAAGTATACACAACAGCTGGACGGATTTCAAGTGGTCAGGGAGGATTTGATCGTCGAGCGATGCAGCGTGGAGGACCTGTCGCGGCTCGCAAGGCTCTCGTGCCACAGGCGGAGGATGTCCAGGATCATAGTCCATGCGGAGAGGACGCAGTTCCGGTGCCCGGCGTGCGGGAACGTGCATGTCTCGACCTATCCGATACGCGAACGACGGGTGCAGGGCGTGCCGGACGGGAACACTCCCGTGGAGATTGTCTTCACGACGCACCGGGCCTGCTGCCCGGACTGCGGCTCTTCAAGCGTCGAGAAGGTGCCGTTCCTCGCCGGGGGGAAGAGCCGCGTGACGAAGTCGCTGGCGAACACGGTCATAGCCTTCCGCGGCGGCATGTCGACCAGGCAGGTCGCCGAGACGCTGCAGCTCTCGTGGGACCAGGTGAAGTCCATCGAGAAGTCATGGCTGGAGAAGGAGTTCGCCCACATTTCGCTGGCGAAGGTGGAGGCCTTGACGATAGACGAGATGTACCTCTTCCCGAAGGCGGCGTCGGACAGGAAGTACGTGACGATTGTCCGCGACGCGAAGACCGGGGACGTCCTGTACGTCGGGGACGGCAGGGGCGCGGACGCGCTGAAGGGCTTCGAGAAGCGCCTGAAGCGGTATCGGAAGCGGATCAGGCACGTCTGCATGGACATGTCAGGCGCCTACGCGAAGTGGGTCCTGGCCTTCCTGCCGGACGCGGACGTCGTGTACGACCACTTCCACCTCGTCAAGGCGATGAACGACCGCATGGACAAGGTGCGCAGGCGCACAATGAACAAGCTGAACGACGACCTCAAGAAGGTCGTCAAGGGACACCGGTTCACGCTGACCAAGAACGCGGAGGACCTGTCGCCGAAGGAGTCGGCGCAGCTGCAGGAGATACGCGGCACTTTCAGCGAGTTGTCGGACGTGTACGCCATGAAGGAGCGCCTGCGCGGCATCTACGCCTTCGCGCGGCACGAGTACGGCGCGAGACTCCTGCTGGAGGACTGGTGCGCGACAGCCCGACTCACGAAGGTCCCGGAACTCGAGTCGATGGCCAGGACAATCGAGGAACACATGGAGGGAATCCTCGGCTACTGGAGGCACGGCAAGGCCTGCAATTCCGGCGCGGAGGGATTCAACAACAAGGTGCGGTGGCTCGTGAAGCAGGCCTACGGGCTCAGGGACAGGGAGTATTTCAGGCTCAAGATCTACGCTCTCCCGGACACGGAAACCACCCGCTCGCTATGACGCTTTTTCACAAACCTCTGAAGAGGCGTAGAACTTGCGCAGGCGGCAGCGCGGCTCGTCCGGGCAGCCGTTGCAGACGTAGGGCGGCGCGTCGAGGCGCGGGCAGCGCTCCTCCTCGAAGCGCGGGCACAGGCCCTCGCGGCACCTGAGGCCGCAGTTCGCGCAGCTGCGCGCGCAGCCCGGGCGCCCGCACATCCCGGCGGCGTCGCACCCGTCGCGGCGGGCGCACGGGTTGAACCTCCGCCCGTAGAAGGTCTTCGTGGACTCCACGCGGCGGCCCAAGACCTCCCGCTTGACGGTCGATCGGGGGATCCCCGTCTCGCGGCTGATCTGCGCGAACGGCTTGCGCTCGCGCAATGCGGCTTCCAGCGCGAGGCGCAGGTCGTCTCTTCGTTGCGGCGCGGCGGAATTGTCGCGCCGGACGGAAAGGATGCCATTTCCCGCTTGCAGGGGAAAGCGGGCATCTCCGCTTGCAGGACTAACCGGGCAGGTTCCCCCGTCGCCCCTGCCCACTTACTTTTTCAATCGACACTATCAACAATCTGAAATCGCACCCCACGGGGTCATCCGCGCACGTTGAATATTTTTGATATAATATCGGCGTAAACCATGTCAACACCTTATTAACCTCAACGAAAGGACCATTGAAGATGAGCAGACTACTGTTGGCGGCTGCGGTTGCGGCGGCTGCGTTTGGCGCGCAGGCGGAGGACATCTACGTGTCGCTCGCCACCGG
>CAKURH010000081.1 GCA_934675625.1 uncultured Kiritimatiellota bacterium | reverse complement strand
GAGGGCGATATGCGCCAACCCCGCGTCGCCACTGGGTGAAAACGACTTTTTCAGAAATCAAACTGGCAAACTCGGGACGGCGACGGGGCGGTTCGGCAGCGGCGCACGGGCGACTTCCTCGTGGAGGATTCCCTGTTCTGGACGAGCTGCCGCCCGTTCGTGTTTTCCGGCCACGGCACGGGGAACCGCGCCGACCCGGACATCCTGGAGAACATCACGATCCGTCGGTCGTCCGTGGTGGGAAGCGTCTACGGCTGCGAAGCGCCCTCGTCCGCCGCCGTCGAGCCGTTCGTCGGCTGCTTCCGCATCAACAGCCAGAGCGGCACGTGGACGCGGAACGCCCTGTTCGAGGACATTGACTTCTTCTGGACGAAGGGCTTCCGTAGTCAGGCGTTCTGTCTTGAGGTGCGCGACGCCGCGCACGCGAGCTACGGCAAGAGCGACGGCTTTCGCATCGAGGGCGTGACGTGGCGCGACATCCGCTTCCACGGCATCCCGCCAGACACGGCGCGCTCGACAAAGACCGTCCAGCCGCGCGACCGCCCGGATGCGGGCATCTTCAACGTCCGCGTCGAGAACGTGACGTACGACGGCCGCCCGGCCGATCCGTTCGCGGAGGGGCCGGTGCGCGGCGGGCCTCTCTTATGACGGACGGGACATCGCCGGAAAAAGGCGACCGCCACGGGGTGGTCGGTTGCAGGGGACGGCTGAATTTGGTATCATGTCACCATCATGTTGAGAAGCGAACGCGAGAAGTTCATTGACAGCCACCGTGCGATGTTCTGGTACACGCCGGAAGCGTCTAAACGTGATGTCAGCGACGAGTTGCTGATCGAGACGACGCTGAACGACGGAACTCTGGCAGACTACCGTGAACTCAGGGACATCCTGACGCCGCAGAGGTTGGCGCATGTCTTCTTTTCGGCGACTGGTCGAAAGGCGGGGAATTACTATCCGGAAATCCGCAATTTCTTCTCGCTGGTTCTGAAGCCATATGCATGATGAGATACTGAACGCGGCGCAGCGTAGTCTGTTGCCCTTGATGGCCAAATTTCGGCGAGAGTTCTATCTTGTCGGAGGAACGGCGATTGCCTTGCACATTGGACATCGACGGTCGATTGACTTCGATATGTTCAAACAAACAGGTCTGAACCACAAGAGAAATCTCGACAAGATTGTCTCGGCTGGATTTTCGCACCAGGTCACGCGCCGAGTCGAAGACCAGATGAACTTGATTGTCAATGGGGTCAAGCTGACGTTCTTCCAGTATCCGTTTCCCGTTGCTTCGGAGGACAGGTTTGAGGATGTCTTTCGCATGCCGTCGCTTCTTTCTCTGGCGGCAATGAAAGCCTATGCGTTGGGACGGCGATCCAAATGGAAGGATTATGTCGATCTGTACTTCTTGCTGACGGGGCATTTTACTGTCGCAGAAGTGTCGGCAAAGGCGTCTGAACTGTTCGGCGAGCTGTTTTCCGAAAAATTGTTCCGGGCGCAGCTTTCGTTCTTCAGCGACATCGACTATACGGAACAGGTCGATTACTTGGTTCCGAATCCGCCGACGGACAAAGACATCAAGGCAGAGCTTGTGCGTTTGGCCATCAGCGGCGTATAAGTTCTGGTTGAACCGTTGGGCGTTTGACCCTCGTGGTTTGTGGGACTCCCGATTGGCGGGCCTCTCGTGCGCGCGAAGTCCTCGACGGGGGACTGAACGTGAGCCTGAAGCGCCCCCATTCGAGAAATTGCCTAAAACATGACGTTATTTTGCCGAAAAAGGTATTGTTTGGCGTGAGGGAATTATGATAAACTACACGAAACTTCAACTCATCAACTCAACGAGGAAAATGCGCATCATGAAGAAAATGCTTCTGCCCCTGACGGCGGTTGCCGCCCTGTCCGCTTCGGCGGCGTTCAAGGTCGACAAGTCGGCGATGTCCGACAAGTACTGGGCGATCTGGAACGACGCCGTGCAGGCGAAGATCGACGCGGACATCGAAAAATACCGCAAGGCGGACGCCGCCGTCGACGTCGCCGCGCCCGACGGCGCCGAGGTGGCGGTCGAGCAGATTTCGCACGCCTTCTTCTTCGGCGCGCACATCTTCAACTTCAACCAGCTCGGCAAGAAGGAGTGGAACGACCGCTACAAGGCGCTCTACGGCACGCTCTTCAATTCCGCGACCGTCGCGTTCTACTGGCGGACGCTGGAGCCGTATCCCTACGCGCCGCGCTTCGAGGAGCGCTACGAGGACACGGAGAACTTCTGGAACAGCTGCCCGCAGCCGAAGGATCAGGCGCACTGGCGGCGTCCGGCGCCGGATCCCGTGATCAGCTTCCTCCGCACGCGCGGCGTGCGCATCCATGGGCATCCGCTCGTCTGGGGCAACAACGCCTGGCACACGCCGACGTGGCTGTGGGACGACTTCTGCCCGGAGGAGGAGAAGTTCGCCCTCGAACAGGCGACGGGCGTGAAGATGCCGCGCCGCGACATCACGCAGCCGATGGGCGTGAAGGACATGAAGGGCGATCCGGGCGAGCGGAACTGGGCGGCGGCGTGGGCCGAGATCTACAAGAAGCTCTCCGCCGAGCAGATCGCACGGCTCGTGCCGACGTTCGTCAAGGCGCAGAACGACTTCATGGCGCGGCGCATCGCCGCGATCGGCGCGCGCTACGGCAGCCGCGTGGACAGCTGGGACGTCGTGAACGAGTCCGCGACGGACTGGGCGCGCGGCGCGAAGGAGACGTGGCCCGAGGGCCAGTCGAGTGCGAAGAACGCGCGGCCCGTCACGCTCAGCCACTACGGCCTCATGCCGGCGAACTACGCCTATGAGGCGCTCGTCCTCTCGCGTAAGGCGATGGGGCCGAAGGCGTGGCTGAACGTGAACGACTACAACATGACGGCGTTTCCGGGGCAGATCGCCGACCTCGCGGCGCATGGCGCGACCTTCGATGTCGTGGGCTCGCAGATGCACCTCTTCAATCCGGCGGAATCCGTGAACATCGCCCGTGGCGCCGGCCCGGACTTCCTGCGCCCGGAGAAGGTCGCGGCGCGGTTCGCCGAGATCACGCAGGCCGGCGGCAGGCGTCCGATCCATCTCTCAGAGATCACGATCACCGCGCCGGACAACTCGCCGCGCGGGCAGATGGTCCAGGCGATCATCCTGCGCAACCTCTACCGCGCGTGGTTCTCGGTCGAGAAGATGAACGGCATCACGTGGTGGAACGTCGTCGACGACTGCGGTGCGCCGGGCGAGCCGTCGATCAGCGGCCTCTTCACGCGCGACATGCGCCCGAAGACGGCCTACTTCGCGATGGACGACCTCGTCAACCGCGAATGGAAGACGAGGACGTCCGCGAAGGCGCAGGGCGGCAAGGTCGCGTTCCGCGGCTTCCGCGGCCGCTACCGCCTCACGTGGAAGGACGCGGACGGCACGGCGCGCACGACGCTCGTCGAGGTGAAGTAGGCCGGGGTCCGCATGAAGCGCCTCCTCCCCCTCCTCGCGTGTGCCGCGCTCGCCTCGGGCCTCTGGGCCGCGCCGCGCCCGACGCCCGACTATCTCAAGCGGGCGACGGTCTACCAGATCGTGCTGCGCAACTTCACGCGCGACGGGAACTTCCGCGCGGCGGCGGAGATGCTGGACCACGTGCGCGCCGTCGGCGTCGACGCCGTCTACCTGACGCCGTTCGTCGAGATGGACCGCGACATGGACCGCGCGGGGTGGAGCCCGCGCCAGATCGCAAGCGGCTTCGGCAGCCCGAAGAACCCCTACCGCATCTCCGACTACGACAAGATCGACCCGGAGTACGGCACGGACGCGGACTTCAAGGCGTTCAACGACCGCGCGCACGCGCTCGGCATGAAGGTCTACATGGACCTCGTCTACCTCCACTGCGGGCCGAACAACGTCCTGAAGGACCGCTTCCCCGACGCCTTCCAGCGGAACGCCGATGGCACGGTGAAGACGACGCAGTGGCACTTCCCCTACGTCAACTTCGCCTCGAAGGGCGTGCGCAAGTACCTCATCGACTCGATGCTCCACTGGATGCGCCTCGGCTGCGACGGCTTCCGCTGCGACGTCGGGGACGCGGTGCCGATCGACTTCTGGGTCGAGGCCGTGACGGCCTGCCAGAAGGTGAACCCCGAACTCGTGATGATCGATGAGGGCACGAACGTCGAATGGCTCAGGAAGGCGTTCGACGCGGGGTACGCCGCGCACTGGAGCTTTACCGTGCGCGGTGAGCTGGTCGTTCCCGAGGAAGGCGCCTGGTGGGCCGAGTGGTCGAAGCGCCAGGCACCGCTTCCCGCGCGCATGGACGTCGTCCGGGACTATGAGGCAAAGGTTCCGAATGACGTGCTCATGTTCTGCTTCCTCGACAACCACGACACGGCGACGGACGACGGCGAGCGGCGCTTCGACCGCGTCCTGCCCGTGGAGGCCGGGAACGCGGCTTTCGTGCTGATGCTCCTCCGGCGCGGCCTGCCGCTCATCTTCAACGGCAACGAGATTGCCGACAACTCCCTCAACTCGTTCTTCGGCCCCGTCGAGCATTCCGCCCGCGCGGCGCGGACGGTGGACTGGGCGCGCGCGCTGCAGCCCGCCGGGCAGAAGCGCCTCGCGCTTGTCCGAAAGCTCGTGAAGATGCGCCATGAGGACCCGATCTGGAGTGAGGGCGAGATGGAGTGGGTGACGGACGGCGAGCCGAACGGCATTGTCGCCTTCATCCGCACGCTCGGCGCGCGCCGAGTCCTTGTCGCCGCGAACCTTACGAACCGGACGGCCGATGGCGGCGCGCGGATCGGCTCGCTCGATCCGCACGCGCATCTCATCCGCGAACTGAACAATCCCTAATTCCACCTTCCCACTTTTCCACCTTTCCACTTTTCCATCATGACTATCAGCAAAATCAACCCGTCCACGCTCAAGATCACCGACATGCGCTTCGCCGACATCGACGGCGCGCCGAAGCGGTGCACGCTCCTGAAGCTCTACACCAACCAGGGCCTCGTCGGCTACGGCGAGGTCCGCGACGCCTCGTCGCGCACCTACGCGGCGATGCTGAAGTCGCGCATCCTCGGCGAGAACCCGTGCAACGTCGAGAAGATCTTCCGCCGCATCAAGCAGTTCGGCGGCGACTCGCGCCAGGCGGGCGGCGTCTGCGCGGTCGAGCTCGCGTGCTGGGACCTCTGCGGCAAGGCGTGGGGCGTCCCCGTCTGGCAGCTCCTCGGCGGCCAGTGGCGCGACCGCGTCCGCTGCTACTGCGACACCGACTCCGAGGGCGGCGGACGCGACATGGGCGCCGCGCTCAAGGCCCGGATGGAGATGGGCTTCACGTTCCTCAAGATGGACCTCGGCATCGAGCTGCTGACGAACGTCAAGGACGCGCTCATTGCGCCTCTTGGCTATCTCGACTACATGCGCAAGATGAAGCATGTCGTCCAGACGCCGCACGGCTCGATCGACCCGCGCGCGATGCGCGGCGAGGCGTTCGAGCTCTTCACGACGGCGCACGGCCACACGGGCATCCACATCACCGAGAAGGGCCTCGACTACCTGGAGAAGTACATGGCGGACGTGCGCGAGGTCATCGGCTGGGAGGTGCCGATCGCGATCGACCATCTCGGCCACATCCCCTACGAGGACTGCGTGCAGCTGCTGCGCCGTCTGGAGAAGTACCACCTCTCGTGGGCCGAGGACGTGTTGCCGTGGCGCAACGTCGAGCAGTGGAAGCAGCTCCACGCCGCGACGACGACGCCGCTCGGCACGGGTGAGGACATCTACCTGAAGGAGGACTTCAAGCCGCTTCTGGAGTCGCACGCGCTCGCGGTCGTCCACCCCGACCTGCTGACGTGCGGCGGCATCGCCGAGACGAAGAAGGTCGGCGACATGGCCGAGGACTACGGCGTGCAGATGAACATCCACATGGCCGAGAGCCCGGTCGCGTGCCTCGCGGCCGTGCACGTCGCGGCGGCGACGCGCAACTTCATGGCGCTGGAACTGCACAGCGTGGACGTGCCGTGGTGGGGCGACCTCGTGAAGCCCGCGCTCTCCTACAAGGGCGGCTTCATCGAGGTGCCGACGAAGCCGGGCCTCGGCATCGACGAGCTGAACGAAACACTCATCAAGAAGCAGGCCTCAAGCGACTTCCCGCCGCCGTGGACGCCCACGAAGGAGTGGGACAAGGAGTGGTCGAACGACCGCCGCTGGTCGTAAGGGGTTAGAGGCTTGCGCCCTTCGGCATTCTGCGCGACAGTCGGTCGCATCTTGGCCCGTCGGCCCGACAGCTCGCGCGAACCGTCCTACGCGGAATCGTCGCCATCGCCACACGTCAGTCTATCAAGCGTGACAAGCCATTCCCCTCGGCGAGATGCGCCTCAGCAAGCGAAAGCCCCGAGGCGATGGGCGATCCGCTCCGTCCTCTCGCGCGACTGTCGGCTCCTCCGGGCCACGGGCTTGCGCCGCCGCTCCGCGAGAATCTGCGATTCTTCGCGTAAAAAAATCTCTGCGACCTCTGCGGCTCTGCGCGACAAACTCCGCTGGATCGGTCGCGCGCGGAGGGGCGGGAAGTGGCGCGAGTGAGGAGCGAGGGTTTGCTGGCGTCGGAGAGGTCTCGCCCGCAGCCCGTGGTCTCGCCGAGGCACGGCAGGCTGAAGCCGACGGATTGTCTTCGGTGAGAAGCGCAAACCTGAGCGACGAGACCGAGCGAGCAGCTTCCCGCTCCGAAGCGCGAACTGTTGGGCCGACGGGCCAAGATGCGACCGACTGTCGCGCAGTGATACCACCCTTATTCCGATTTTTGGTATACTATACCGAAATGTACCTCAAGCATCTAGAGATCATCGGCTTCAAGTCCTTTGCGGACCGCACGCGGCTCGACTTCGACCCTGGCCTCATCGCCATCGTCGGGCCGAACGGGTGCGGCAAGTCCAACGTCTCGGATGCGATCCGCTGGGTGCTCGGCGAGCAGAAGCCGACGGCGCTCCGGTGCTCGAAGCTCGTGGACGTCGTCTTCAACGGCACGGACACGCGCAAGCCTCTCGGCCTCGCCGAGGTCTCGATCACCTTTGCCGACTGCGAGAAGGAGCTGGGCACCGACTACCACGAGGTGACGATCACCCGCCGCGTCTACCGCGACGGCTCGGGCGAGTACTTCATCAACAAGCAGCAGAGCCGCCTGAAGGACGTCCAGCACCTCTTCATGGGCACGGGCATCGGCACGAGCTCGTATTCGGTCATGGCCCAGGGCCAGATCGACGCGATTCTCTCGTCCAAGCCCGAAGACCGCCGCGCCGTCTTCGAGGAGGCCGCCGGCATCACGAAGTTCAAGGCCGACCGCAAGGACGCCCTGCGCAAGATCGAGCAGACCGAGCAGAACCTCCTGCGCGAGGCGGACGTCCTGCGCGAGATGAAGCGCCAGATCGCCTCGCTCCAGCGGCAGGTCGGCAAGGCCCAGAAGTACAAGGAGCTGCGCGACCAGCTGCGCGGGCTCGACATCTACGTCTCGAAGCACCGCATCCACGGCTACGACGAGGAGCTGGAGCAGAACGCCCGCAGCCGCAACGAGATCGACGCGGCGATCACCGAGGCGCAGGACACGGTGAGCGCGGCGGAGGCCCTTGCGCAGGACCTGCACGCGCAGGTGCACACGCTGGAGGACCGCCTTCAGGCGCTCGCGGGCCAGCAGGCCGCCGCCGAGGCGGAGTACGCCCGCGCGCGCGAGGTGATTGGCGTCAATGCGACGCGCGTCGAGGAGTACCGCGCCTACATCGCCCGCGACCGCAACGAGATCGCCCAGACGAAGGTGACGCTGGAGGAGGTCGCGATGCAGGCCGAGTCGCTTGACCAGAAGGCGCAGCTGCTGACGGACTCGCTTGCGGCGGCGAAGGAGGCCCTGGAGGCCGAGGAGGCCGACTTCAACGCCCTGCAGGACGCGATCGACGCGCAGCGCGCGAACGTGGAGGCGAAGCGGCGCGAGGTGGCGGACACGACGCGCACGGGTACGCTCGTGAACGACGCCGACGTGAACCGCAACGGCGCGGTCGAGACCTGGAAGGCCGGGACGACCGTGACGACGATGATGAAGCGCGAAGACCTGATGGCGCTCGTCACGGCGGCCGAGAACGACTTGCGCGAAATGGAGCTGAAGCACATCCCCGCGTCCCAGCGGCTCACCGAGCGGCGCATCGCCGCGAGCCAGATGGAGCAGGAGCTGTCGTTCATCGGCCAGCAGCGCGACGCGGCGAACCGCCGGCGCGCGGAGCTTTCGCACACGGTTTCGGGGCGCGAAGACCAGATTGCCGGGTACGAGGACTCGATTCGCCGGCTGACGGACGAGTCGGGCGACCTCCTGTCGCAGCTCGACGAGCTGAAGGAGAAGGCGTCGGCGTTCGTCGACTGCATCAACGAGGGGCGCGGCCAGCGCGCCGAGATGCTGGAGAAGATCACCGTCGCCGACCAGGACGCCGCGCGCAAGCGCGCCGACCTCGACCGTGCGAAGGACGTCCGGAGCCGCCTCGAAGTCGCGTCCGCCGAGGCGACGATGCGCCGCCAGAACGTCTACGAGCATCTGCAGGACGAGTACGGCCTCTTCGCCGACGCCGTCATGCGCGAACCGGACCCCGAATGGAAGAAGGGCGTCGTGCCGCCGCTGTCGGAGCTGGAGGGCACGGTCGGCCGCCTGCAGGCCGAGATCGCCGCGCTGGGGCCGGTCAACATGGTCGCGATCGACGAGTGCCGCGAGCTGGAGGAGCGCTACGCGAAGGAGAAGGCGCAGGAGGAGGACCTCCTCGCCGCGAAGGCGCAGCTCCTCGACCTCATCAACAACCTGAACGGCACGTCGGGCGGGATGTTCCGCTCGACCTTCGAGCAGGCGAACAAGAACTTCCAGACGATGTTCACGCGGCTCTTCGGCGGCGGCGAGGCGCGCCTCGTCCTGCTGGAGAACGAGGAGGATCCGCTCGAATGCGGCATCGACATCATCGCGCGTCCGCCCGGGAAGCGTCCGCAGTCCGTGACGCTGCTCTCCGGCGGCGAGCGCACGATGACGGCGGTCGCGCTGCTGTTCTCGATCTTCATGATCAAGCCGGCGCCGTTCTGCATGCTGGACGAGCTCGACGCCGCGCTGGACGACGCGAACATCGGCCGCTTCGTCGAGCAGCTCAAGGAGTTCCTCAAGCAGTCGCAGTTCCTCATCATCACGCACAACCAGCACACGATCGCGGGCTCGGATCTCGTCTACGGCGTCTCCCAGCAGGAGAAGGGCGTCTCGCGCGTGATCTCGATGAAGCTCTCCGACCTCGGCGTCAAGGCGAAGAAGTAGCGGCGACTGGCCGTCTGGCGCCAACCGCTTTCGCCGGAATGCGGTTTCGTCCGCGACATTTTCGGTTCTTGCGCTTATAAGAACTGAATGGCGGAAATGGACATGGCGTTTGTCGTGCTGCTGACGAAGGCTCAGTTCGACCTGAAGCTCTACATCGCGGCCCTGGCGAAAGACCTGCAGGATGTCGAGGACATCCTGCAGGAGACGAACGCCGACATCTGGCGCAAGGCCGACACGTACGATCGGTCGCGTCCGTTCCTGCCATGGGCGAAGACCTTGGCGAAGTTCCAGGTCTTACGCTGGCGGAAAGACCGGGAGCGGGATCGGCTTGTCCTGGACGATTCGGCCTTTGACCTGATGGCGTCCGATGAGCTGGAAGGCCTTGATTCAGACTTGCAGATGTGGGCGTTGCGGCGGAGCCTTCGCCGCCTTCAGGATGACGAGTTCGCGCTGATTCAGGCGAAATATGCGGGGCGCAAGAGCATCCCCGATCTGGCGCGCGCGTTTCGGCTCACGGAAAAGGCCGTCGTTTCGCGTCTCTATCGCATACGCAAGTTCTTGTACGCGTCGATCTTGTCAATGGTCAAACAGGATTCCCAGAATGGACGGTAAACGAGACGATTTGTGGACGGGCGCGGACACGCTGCGGCAGCTGCGCATCCATTTCCTGCTGGAGGAGCACTTCCGGCTGTCGCGTGCGGTGCGTCCGCGCTTGCCGCGCGGGCTGAAGGCGGCGGCCGCGTTTCTTTTGGCTGTCGGCGTCGCGGTCGTCGCGAGGCAATACGCGCTTCGCCCGACAGGGCCCTGCCTTCGCGTCGAACCTGTCGAGGCGGTGACCTTGACGCAGGAGGAGCTGGAACTGTGCCGGGCGCGCTATTCCGCCAACCGTTCCTTTGCGCATGCCGTGAGGCCGGAAATCATGAAATACGAGCCGGGGACAATTGCGAACCCCGGTGCGGCCATCGAGGTCTTGGAGGCTTCGTCCGCCGCTTCGGGGCATCATCTGCATGCGGGCGACCGCGTCTGGCGGCAGGAACTCGTCCTGCCGTCGGGGCGCCTTCGCTTCTCGGTCGGCGACGGTTGCGTCGTGACGGCGGTCGGCCCGGCGAAGGTGCGGCTGCCCGACGCCGCGACGGTCGAGGTCGTCGCCGGCAACGTGTTTGTGGACGCGCATCAGCGCATCAACATCCAGGTCGCAGGACAAAGCCTCGCCGTGGCGGAGGCGTCGGTTGGCGTCGTGGTTCGATCGGACGGGCGTTCGGCCGACCTGCTCGTGACGGACGGGCTCGTGCTGCTGGATCGCGACATCTGCCTGAAGCCGTGCGACGGCGTGCGGCTGGACGCGGACGGTTCACGGCGGCGCTATCGGAGCCTCATGGACGGTGGCTCCCTGCGGGAGACGCTGCTGGCCGGCGTGTCGGAAGTCCGAATTTCAGAAAGGAAACAGCATGCATTGTGACAGAAGGACGTGGATGCGGTATGGCATCGTCCTGGGCTTGGCCTGGGGTGGCCTGTCGGTGGCGGAGGCCGGGGTGTTGCCGGATGAAGACTGCGACGTCGTGATCGTGGGCGGCGGCACGGCCGGCGTGGCGGCCGCCTTGCAGAGTGCGCGGTCGGGTGCGCAGACCGTCGTCGTCGAGCAGGGCTTCCAGGTCGGCGGCACGATGACGAGCGGCGGCGTCAACTTCCCTGGCCTGTTTCACGCTTGGGGCAAGCAGGTGATTGACGGCGTCGGCTATCAGCTGGTCACGAACTGCGTCGCCCTTGCGGGCGGCACGCTCCCGGACTTCCGCGAGCCGACGGGCGCGGCGCACTGGAAGCACCAGATCTCGATCAACGTGCCGCTCTATGTCGCATTGGCCGAGGAGGCGCTGACGCAGGCGGGCGTGCGGCTCCATTACCATGCCGCGCCGACGACGGCTGTCTTCACGAACGGCTTCTGGAATCTCTCGGTCGTGGCGGTCGGTGACACGCGCACGGTTCGTGCGCGGCAGGTCGTGGACTGCACGGGCGATGCCGCCGTGGTCGCGCTTGCGGGCTTCGCGCGTGAACGGGCCGCCGTGCGCCAGCCGGGCACGTTCGTCTACACGCTCGAACCGGGCACAGACGTCGATCGGCTGGATCGTGCGGCTTTGGAGCGCGCGTTCACCGAGGCGCTGGCCACCGGGCGCCTCCGTACGAATGACACGCGCTGGGGACTCTACAACTTCCTGAAGTGCCGTGGCAACACGGCCAACTACGTCGATGATGCCGACAGCTCGACGGCTGACCTGCGGACGGAGACGAACCTGCGCGGACGCGCGTCGATGCTGCGCATGTACCGATTCCTCCGCAGTCTCCCCGGCCTCGAAAACGCGGCGCTCGTGTCGATGTCGCCTGAAGTCGGCGTCCGCGAGACCTACCGCATTCGTGGCGAATACACGGTCACGCAGACGGACTACACCTCCGGACGCGTGTTCTCGGATTCGCTCTGCTACGCCTTCTACCCAGTCGACCTGCACGACAAGACGACGGGCATCCGTCCGGCGCATCTCGCCGAGGGCATTGTCGCGACGGTGCCGTTGCGCGCGCTCGTGCCGAAGGGGTCGAAGAACCTGATGGTCGCCGGTCGGTGCGTCAGCAGCGACCGTGGGGCGAATTCGGGACTTCGCGTCGAGGCCGCGTGCATGGCGATGGGCCAGGCGGCGGGTGCGGCGGCGGCCGTTGCCGCGCGGCGGGGCTGCTCGCCGCTGGAGGTGCCGCTCGCGGAGGTCAAGGCCGTCCTGCGGGCGCAGGGCGCGATCGTCCCGAACTGATTTCCTTCCACCAAACACAGGAGAAAACAAGTCATGAGGCAACTCGGAAAAGAATTGTGCGTCGGCGTTCTGTTGGCGGCGGGATTGCTGGGCGCGGCGCCGACGGTCACGGTGACGGGCGTCACGCAGGATGCCGCGAGTCGGCTGGTCACGGTCAGCTACGAGGTCAGCGAAGCGGCCATCGTCACGGTCGCCGTCTCGTCGGGCGGGCGAACGCTCGCCGCGCCGCGCACCTGGGGCGACGTCAACGCGGCGGTGTCGGACGGTGCGCACACGTTCTGCTGGTCTCCGACGGGAGTGGAGGCCGCGTCGGCGGTGTCCGTCGATTTCGCCGTCAGCGCATGGGATCCGGCGGATCCGCCGGACTACCTCGTCTGCGACCTCGACCTTGGAACGGTCTCCTACTACGTCACGACGAATGATGTGCCGGAGGGCGTCTGCTCCGACCTCTACCGCACGTCGAAGTTGCTGCTGCGGCGCATTCCGGCGGCGGGGCAGACGTTCAGCTGTCTCGGCAAGTATCCGATGCTGCTGTCGAAGGACTTCTGGCTGGGTGTCTTCGAGACGACGCAGGAGCAGTATCGCCGCGCCATGTCCGCAGAGCCCGGCGCATTCACTGAGGCGACGGCATGGCCGACGCGCCCGGTCACGAGCGGACTTGAGGCGAACTTTCCGCAGCTCTTCCACAAGGCGTTGCGCGGCGACCCGACGTCGGCGACAGCCGTGCCGGACGCGCCGACGTCCGCCTCGTTCTTCGGAAAGCTGCGAGGGCTCTTCCCGTCCCTACCGTTCGATCTGCCGACTGAGGCGCAATGGGACTTCGCCGCGCGTGCGGGTTCGTCGAGCCTTCTGCCGTCCGGCGTCGATTCGGCATTGGCGGTTGGACGTTTCGCTGCCAATGGCGGACTCCCGACAGGGTTGACGCAGGTGGCCGCCTACCTCTGCGGCGACACGAACGGTACGGCGCGCGTCGGCTCGTATCCGCCCAACGCCTATGGCCTTTACGACATGCTCGGCAATGTCTGGGAATGGTGCCTTGACGGCTATGCGGCGGACATGGGGCTTTCTGATGCGCAGACCACGCAGACGGATTACGTCAATCGCACGATCCCCTCGAACCAACGGGTGCGGCGTGGCGGAGGCTGGCGCGATGAGTTGGGCGGACTGACGTATAACGGCTATCGGCTCTATTGGGACCGTGGCGTGGACAACACGGGCTTCCGTTGCGCGAGTGGCGGCATCACGGGCACGACGCGCCGTCCGGCGCAGATGGACACGAAGTCTCTGGCATCCCTTGCGGGCGTGGCCACGGTCGTCGATACGCCTGTCACACCGCTCGAACGGCGCATCGGCACCGTTGCGCTCTCGTCGGCGATCGCGTTCCGCAGCACGCCGCCCGCCTTTCTTCTCATCATCCGCTAATCTGGAGTCTGGTCATGAATCGTCTTGCTAATCTGTCCGTTTTGTCAATTGGGTTGACGCTGGGCGTGGTACAGGCCGCTCCGCAGTTCTCGAATGTCGCGTGGACGCAGGATGCCGACACACGGCAGGTCACCTGCACCTACACGCTCACGGGTGACGCCGCGCTCGTCACGGCGGAGGTTCTCGTCGCGGGCGAGCCGATTGACGGTGCGCATCTCGGCTACTTCATCGGCGACGTCAACCGCGTCATCGCGGTCGGCGAGAACCGTTGGCTCTCCTGGCGTCCTGACAAGGCCTGGTCGGGCGATCCGCAGGATGTCACGCTGCGCCTGAAGGCGACGGCGCCGAAGGATGGTCCCGACTACCTGGTCGTTGACCTGTCCGCCGACCGCTTAGGCGACGTGCGGTATTTCGCGTGTGCGGAAGCTCTGCCCTACGGCGGTCTCACGAACGACGTCTATCGCACGGACAAGCTCGTCCTGCGGCGCATTCCGGCGGCAGGCGTCGTCTGGAACATGGGCTCGCCCTCAACCGAAGCCAGGCGTGTGGCCGAAGAGGTTCAGCACCGTGTCGTGCTGACGAAGGACTACTGGATGGCCGTCTTCGAGACGACACAGGCGCAGTATGCGCACCTCACCGGAAAGAATCCGACCTATTCGGCAAATGTCGATCCGCTCAAGCCGGTGGACAACGTGTTCGGCAGCATCCGCGACAAGGACGCCGCGACGGCGGCGAACGAGACCGTTGCCGAGGGCGCGTTCCGCACGGCGGCGCCGGTCGAGGGCTCGTTCCTCGGCATTCTGCGCGCGAAGACGGGGCTGGACTTCGACCTCCCGACCGAGGCGCAGTGGGAGTTCGCTTGCCGCGCCGGCACGACGAGCTCCTACAACAACGGCAACGACAAGCTTCCCGTCGCGGACGTCGGGAGCTTCAAGGACTTCAACGGCTACACGACGGATGACGCATCGGGCGCGAGCCTCCTGCGGGTCGGTTCGCGCGAGCCGAACGCCTGGGGGCTTTACGACTTGCACGGCAACGTCTACGAATGGTGCCGCGATTCCTATGTTGCGGCGAACTACGGCTTCGCGTCGCTGGAAGGGGTCTTGGTCGATCCGCTCTGCACGGCAGAGGCCGAGTCGAACTATCGTGTCCGTCGCGGGGGATCCTATCGTGGCCTGGCGTCGGAGGGTCGTAGCGCAAGCCGCTATTACTGGAACAGGTTTTTTCAGGGTACGGGTTTCCGCGTGATCTGCACCGGGGCCGTTCAGAAGTGAAAACAGGAGGTCTGTCATGAAGAAGAAAGTCCTTTCCGTCTTGAGCTCGGTTGCGGTCTGCGGCGCGTCCGTCGCGTCCGTCCCTGAAATCGCCAATGTCATGCTCTCGCAGGATCGCGGCCGGCGGGTCACGGTCACATATGACCTGTCGGGGGGCCTGGCCGCCGTACAGATGGACGTTCTGACGAACGGCGTTTCGATTGGGTACGCGCACTTTGCCAATGCGCAAGGCGACGTCGGGGCCTACGTGGCGCCGGGCACGGGCAAAAGCATCGTCTGGAATCCGCTGTCCAGCTGGCCGGGTGTCCGCGCTCCTGAGCTGTCCGTCCGCCTGACGGCGCGTGCGGCGAACGTGCCGCCGGACTACCTGACGGTGGATCTCGCGGGCGAGACGCGTGGCGTCGTGCGGCTTTACGTTTCGACGAACGACCTGCCGGAAGGCATTGGCTCCGACCTCTACCGCACGTCGAAGCTGCTGCTGCGGCGCATTCCGGCGGCGCACCGCCTGTGGGACATGGGCACGGACGGCGACACGGTCGCGCCGCGTCATCCGGTGGCGCTGCAGGACGACTACTGGATCGGCGTCTTCGAGGTGACGCAGGAACAGTGGCGGCACGTGATGGGAGACTACAAGGGCTACTTCATGGTTGACCGTGCGACGCGCCCGGTCGAGTCGGCCTCCTACTTCGAGGTGCGCGCGAATGCAAACGACAGGATGGCGCATTTTGCGCCGGGCGCGCCGTTTGAGGGCTCGTTCATGGGCCGGCTGCGCCAGGTCGCGGCGCTGGACTTCGACTTGCCGACCGAGGCGCAGTGGGAGTATGCCTGCCGCGCGGGGACGACCACGCGCTACTGCAACGGCACGGACGACGTTCAGCCCGAAGCGGTTCTCGGGCGCGCGGGCAGCGGTTCGTCGCCCGCGCCGGGAACCGCGCCGGCGGACGGCGGCACGCAGCGCGTGGGCTCGCTTGCGCCGAACGGCTTTGGCCTCTACGACATGTACGGCAACGTCTCCGAGTGGTGCGTTGACTGCTATCACGAGGTCAACTACGGACAGGCGCGCACGGCGGGCGAGGCGATTGACCCGTGCAACTGGGCGAACCCGATGACCGAGGCGGGCGACGCGAACAAGAACAACACCTACATCCGGCGTGGTGGCGGCTGGCGGGACGCGGCGGCCTATGGAACGAGTGCGGCACGCTGGTACTGGAGCAGCGGCGTCAACAGCGTCGGCTTCCGCGTGATGTGCCACGGGCCCGTGGCGACGCAGGACTGAACGAAAGGGACGGCATGGATTGGCGATGGACGGTTGGTGGTCTGGTGGCGATGCTCGGCGGCGTGGCGGGAGCCGCGTCGTTCGGGGACGCCCGGCTGGAGATTTCGTTTGACGACCGCACGGGCGCGGCGACGTATGCGGCGGACGGCGCGGTGCGCCTTGTGCCGGATCCGGCGGTGCCGCGCGTCGTGGCGGTCGGCGAAGGCGGGCCGGACGGCTTCGACGCCCGGACCGAGCCGGAGCGCTTTGAAGGCGTCGTACAGGAACCCGACGGGACGCTTACGGCGACCTACGTGACGGGGGCTTGGCGTGTGCGGGTGCATCACGTTCTTTTGACCGATAGGCGAATGGTGCGCCGGTGGCTGACCTTCGAGACGACGGCGACCGACAAGCGGAAGTTCAACGGCGTGACGCTCGCGGCGGGCAAGGTCGTCTGCGCGACGCCGAAGGGCGGCTACTTCCTGCCGTGTTCCTATCCGCCGCGCCGTTACGCGCAGGGCGATTTCCAGGCGGGAAGATATCGTACGGCCTACGGCTGGACGGTCGCCCCGGTGGTCGGCGACAACGGCGCGGGGCTGAACGTGGCCCATTGCCTCGACACGCTCCAGCCCTATTCTGACTCCGCGAAGACGCACGTGACGGAACGGGCCGACGGGTTCCGCCTCAGCACGTCGTTTTACGCGCGCGGCTATGCGCATCCGGGCCAGCCCCAGCAGGTCGGAGACGACTGGCTCGTCTTCGGGAAGGGAACGGACGAGGACGCCCTGCTCGCCCTGCACGACTGGTATCGCACGGTCGGGCGTGTGCCGCCGGCAGACCGTCCCGAAAGTCGGATGCGGCGGCAAGTCGTCTACTCGAACCATCCGCGCGGCAAGGCCGAATTCGACGCGTCGGACGCGGGCGGTTTCAACGCCGCGCAGGGCTATCTGCCGTTTATCCAGGCGCTGGGCGCGAAGACGATCTGGA
>CAKURH010000080.1 GCA_934675625.1 uncultured Kiritimatiellota bacterium | reverse complement strand
AGACAGACAGACAGACAGACAGACAGACAGACAGACAGACAGACAGACAGACAGACAGACAGACAGACAGACAGGATTGCCGCATAGAGGGATCATGGGCGTGCCGATCAGTTTCCTCGACAAGTACTGCCCAGAGCAATTTGAGCTCGTCGGTGTCGCGAACCACGGCAAGGACAGCGAATACGACTTGTTTGCGCCAACCATCGACGGGCGCGAGATCTTCAAGCGAATCCTTATCCGGCATAGGGTGTAATGGCATCATGGGAGTTCCAATTTCATTTCTTGATAAGTTCTGTCCCGAACAGTTTGAAATCATCGGCGCGTCCGAGAGCGAGGGACGTGGCTTTTCGAGCGGTCTCTGGGATTCTTCGAGTGGTGTTGCGCAACCGCTGATTGGAGGAAATCGTGTCTACAAGCGAATCTTCATCCGACACCGAAAGAGCCGAATGTCTGAGGGGCGTAGCGTCGAGAAATGAAGCTGGGGGGACATGGAGATGCGAAAATATTTTGTGCTATTCGTTTTTTCTATCCTTGCGGCATGCGCCTGTCGTGCCGAGAAGACGAACGTCTTCTTTGTCCACGGCGCGAACGTGAGCGCACAGGATGCCCGCGTTTGGGCGTCTGAAATGTTCAAGCGCCTTTGGCAGGCGGGTGCGCAGATGGAGTTCTGCCCGATTGCATGGGAGTCGGACATTGGCCCTGCCTACAACTATCAGGTCAATGCATCCAACGCTTTCGTCATGGCGCGTCGTCTGGCTCCGCTCATCCAGCAGGCGGAAGGCCGCAAGGTCGTCATCGCTCACAGCCTCGGAACGATGGTCGTCGCGGCGGCGATTCAGGACTATGGATTGAAGGTTGACAAGTTTATCATGCTCAACTCGGCGATTCCGTCCGAGGCGTTCGAGCCGTCGCTTGCCGACTATTCTTCGGCCAATCATCTTGTGCATACGGATTGGACAGATTACCCGTCTCAATGCTGGACGGCACGGTGGCATGAGTTCTATAAGTCGAATCCGAACGATGCGCGAGGAAAGATGACATGGCGCGGACGCTTTTCGGACGTAAAGCCTCTTGCCGTCAACTTCTATTCGTCGGGAGATGAGGTTCTTGAACTCTACACGAACAGCCACAACCCTTCATGGTACAATGGGTTTTCCCCATCGGGAAACTGGGGCGACCGCTACTCCTGGCATAAGCAGGAGATTTGGAAGGGACGCAAGTCGCTTCTTGGCTTTATGGGGACGACGGACTGGTCTGGTTGGGGCTTCCGTACAGCGGGATTGCTGAATAGGCGCGTATGGTCGGCTGAAGCGGCACAGTCAGTCACGGATTCTCGTGTCTTCGCCACGAACACCGTGTTTGTCCTTTCTCCCGCATCGCTGACAAACGCGGCCAATTCGCGTCTCGTGATTGATTCTCACCTGACGCAGGGAATCCCCGCCCTGTCGCCGCCGACGGGGCGGACTGATTTGACGGCGTACGGTCTGCTGTCGTTCGACATGAACCACATGAAGCCAAATGGTTGGCCACGGGCGACCGACAGTGTTCAAGGTGACGGATTCTTGCATTCGGACATCAAGAATGTCGCCTATTTTTTCAGTCATGAAGTCTTCAAAAAGATTGTCGAGATCGGAGGATTGAAATGAAGAGGTCAATTGTTCTTCTGGGCGTTGGGGTCTCGCTTGCCATCACGGCTTTGGCGGCGTTTAACCCTTTTGCCGATGGTGCGATGGCGGATGTTCGCGTCTGTGTGGTCGATGATGAGGGGGCGCCTGTTTCAGAGGCTGCGGTTTCCCTCGTTTGCTACACGGCACCGCAAAAGGCCGATGTCATAAGGGGAATGACAGACAAGAATGGCGTTTTTTGTTTGCGGCATCGCTGCACAGAAGAACTGCGTGTCGTTGTCCGTAAGGTAGAACACTACGAAACCGTCAGGTACGCACCCGAATATCGCCAGAACACGGTTGAAGAAGCGACCCGCACCAAACGATGGTCAAAGGGGACGGTGGACATTCCGATTGTGTTGAAGCGACATCTTCAGCCGTTGGAAATGACAGTTCATGAGGTTGACTTCAAGCCATTCCCCAACACCAATGAAGTCGTGAAACTTGACTTGGAACTATTAGAATGGTGTCCACCTTACGGGAACGGCAAGCGAGACGATCTGCATCTCGTGTTTGACGGTTGGCGGAATCCACAGGACTGGGACGACTACCACGAGCATTTAAAGGTTGTATTCCCGAATTGCGAGGATGGTTTCTATCCGCTTTCCGTCGAGCCGACAAGCGCGTTCAGGTATGCCTACCGCGCTCAGACGAATGCCGTCTATCAGAAGAGTTTTGAGTTTCGTCATGTCCATACGGCAGATGGCATCAAGGATTCCACGAGACTTCCGCCCGATACCTATCTCATTTACCGTATCCGTACACAGACGAATGAACTTGGACAGGTCACTCATGCCCATTACGGGCGCATTGGTGAGAAACTTACCCAGTATTTTGGGCTGACGATGAAGAGTTGGTTCAATCCCTCGGACAACGACACCAATCTTGAAGATGCTCGAAGAAGATGAAAAACATCAAAATCCGTAAATGATTTTAAAGGGAAAGAGAATTACCCATGAAACTGACTCTCCGCACGGATTTGACGGTCGAAGACCTCTGCAAGGGGTTCGTCTACAACGAGGTCGAGGGCAAGGGCCTCTACGGCTGGGAGGGGCGGCTCACGATCCAGCCCGAATACCAGCGCAACTACATCTACGGCGACGGCAGGCGCGACGTCGCCGTCGTGCGCTCGCTCCTGAAGGAGTACCCGCTGGGGCTTCTCTATTTCGTGAAGACGGGCGATGACCGCTACGAGGTGCTGGACGGCCAGCAGCGCATCACGAGCTTCGGGCGCTTCGTGACGGGCAAGCTCTCCTTCGACGACGGCCCGGTCGCGAAGTCGATGGCCGGGCTTGCCGAAGACGAACACCGCCGCATCCTCTCGGCTCCGCTGACGATCTACATTTGCGAGGGCGCGGAGAGCGAGATCAAGGAATGGTTCAAGACGATTAACATCGCCGGCGTACCGCTCAACGAACAGGAACTCCTGAACGCCGTCTGCTCCGGCCCGTTCGTGACGTGCGCACGGGAGATCTTCTCCAATTCGACCAATCCGCAGATGCAGAAGTGGGGCGCATACGTGCGCGGGAACCCGAAGCGGCAGGAAGTCCTCGCGACGGCGTTGTCGTGGGTATCAAAAGGGGATGTGAAGGGCTATATGTCCTGTCATCGCCACGACACGGACTGCGATGAACTCGTCCGCTATTTCACGAGCGTCATTGACTGGGCGGATTCGGTTTTCACGGAGACGCACGACGAGATGTGCGGACTGGACTGGGGGCGGCTCTACGAGACGTACCACCGCACGGCCTACAACGCGGCGAAGGTGTCTGAGCGGGTTGCGGCGTTGCTGGCGGACGATGCGGTGATCGACCGGCGCGGTGTCTTCGAGTATGTCCTCGGCGGCGAGAAGGACGCGCGGCTTCTCAACGTGCGGATGTTCGACGAGCGGACGAAAAAGGCCGTCTACGCGAAACAGACGGCCGCCGCCGAGAGGAGGGGCGTCTCGAACTGTCCGCTCTGCGCGCTCGGCCACGAGGCGAACGCGAAGCGGATCTGGCGTCTCAACGAGATGGACGCGGATCATGTCGCGGCGTGGTCGAAGGGCGGCGCGACGGACGCGGCGAACTGTCAGATGCTTTGTCGGACGCACAATCGCGCGAAGGGCAACCGGTGAGGGATTCGCTACCCATGGTTTCCGTCCTTGTACGGTGCCGGAATGACGTGGCGTTCCTGGTGCGGACGCTGGATGCCCTCGCTGCGCAGGAATGCCCGTTTGCGCATGAGGTGCTGGTGTGCGACGATTGCTCGACCGACGGGACGGACGTCCTTCTCCGCGCCCGCCCGGAGGTGCGGCTGGTGCCGCGTCCGGCGGGTGCGTACCGTCCGGGGCGGACGCTGAACGCGCTCGTGCGCGCGGCGCGGGGCGAGATCGTCGTCTTCAACAACGCGGATGCCGTGCCGCTGGGCCGGTACTGGCTGGCGAACCTCGTCGCGCCGCTCGTGGACGGTTCGGCGGATGCGACGTTCGCCAACCAGCTGCCGCGTCCGGACGCGACGCCGCTCGTGCGCAAGGATTCCGAACGCGCCTTTGGGGACGGTTCGGTGTCCGCCCAGTGGCCGCGCTTCTTCTCGCTCGCGTCGTCTGCCGCCCGTCGCGCCGACCTGTTGGCGCATCCCTTTGACGAAGACCTTCTCTACAGCGAAGACGTGGAATGGGCCAACCGCCGCGCGGACTTCCGCCGCCGCTACGTCCCCACGGCGCGTGTCGAGCATTCGCACAACTACACGACCGCGCAGTTGGCGCGGCGGTTCTACGGCGAAGGCTATGCCGAAGCGCAGATTTTCGGTGATCCCGTGCCGAACCTTGTGCGTGTTCTCGGTGCGGGCGTCGCGGAGCTGTTCGACCCGGAAAGCCCTGACGACATCGCCCGTGCGCTGAAAACGGTTCTCACGACTCATCTGCGCGGCGACGAAGCGGGAGGGCTTCTCGCTCTTCTTCTACAGCCGACTAACCCATTACGGGTGGTCAATTGCGGCTCATTCCCATCGGGGGGCCGTTTTTGGTATAATTCAGCACTCATATGAAGGACAAGTTCTTTACGAAGCTCGACTGGGCGGCGTTCGGTGCCGCCACGCTCATCACGTTCGTCGTCTACTTCTTCACGCTCGGCCCCTCCGTCGGCCTGGAGGACTCGGGCGAGCTTGCGACGGCCGCCGCGAACCTCGGCGTGCCGCATCCGCCGGGCTATCCGTTCTGGACGTTCTGCTCGTGGCTGTTCTGCAAGGCGTTCTCCTGGGTGACGTACATGGGCCACCCGACGCCGGCGTGGGCCGTCTCGCTCTGCTCGGCGACGTTCGGCGCGCTGGCGGCCGGCTGCACGGCGATGCTCATCTGCCGCTCGTCGTGCGACTTCATCGGGCAGGACGACGAGAACCCCGACTTCCACGCGATCCGCCCGTCGAGCCTCCTCGCCTTCGGCGGTGCGGTCGGCGGCGCGCTCACGTTCTCGCTCTCGCCCGTCGAGTGGTCGCAGTCGACGATCGTCGAGATCTACTCGCTGAACGCGCTCTTCCTGATGTGGGTCTTTTTGCTCTCCTACCGCTGGATGCGCCGCCCGTCGGACAAGGTGCTCTGGATGACGGCGTTCGTCTTCGGCCTCGGCCTCACGAACTACCAGGTCCTCCTCTTCGCGATCGTGCCGCTCGCGCTCGTCATCGCGATGCGCAACATCGGCCTCTTCCGCGACGTCTTCATCTACCTCGTGCCCGTCGGGATGACGTGGCAGCTCCTGCAGATCGGCCAGCTTGCGCGCGCCGACCGCTACATGCAGGCGAACGTCATCAGCAAGCACGCGCCGCTCGTGAACGAGGCCGTCTCGGCGCCGTCCTCGACGGTGCTTGCGCTCGCGCTCGTCGCGCTCGTGGGCGCGCTCGTCGCGGCGGCCGTCCTGAAGCGGCGCGGACAGGCCGAGCGGGCGGCGAAGGCCGTCCTCACCGTCGGCGGCGGCGCGGCCGCGCTCGTCTTCCTGACGTCCTTCGTCTTCGTCTCGAAGAACACGTGGACGGGCGTGACGGCCGAGGTCGCGCCGCTGATCGCGCCGACGCGCTACGCCTTCATCGCCGCGCTCTGCGCCGGGTCGGTCGTCGCGGCCGTCCTCGCGTCCCTGAAGGGCGCGGACGACGACGTGGAGGGTCTCTTCCCGCGCCTCGCGGCGCAGTTCAACCGCGAGCTGCTCGTCTCCGCCGCGCTCGCGCTCGCGGCCGTCGTCGCGGCGCTCACGGTGCCGGCGGCGGACGCGGCGGGCTACACGGGCCCCGCGTTCCCGTGGAGCAAGTCGACGGGGATGTTCGCGCTCCTCGTCGCGCTCCTCTTCGTGCTGACGTCGTTCACGCGCAAGGGGCTCTCGTTCGCGATTCCCGTTGCGGGGCTTCACGTCGCGGCGTTCGTCCTCCTCTCGCATGGCGCGCTGAACGGCCTCACGCACCCGGCGAGCTGGTGGTTCGCCTGGCCGATCGCGTGGAACTTCGTCCTCCTCGCGCTCGCGTGGCTCACGCTGCCGAACGGGCGCTCCGTCGCGGGCGCGGCGTTCTTTGCGCAGCTCGGCGTCTCGTTCTACGCCTACATGCCGATCGTCTCCGACCTGCGCAACCCGCCGATGAACTGGGGCTATCCGCGCACGTGGGAGGGCTTCAAGCACGCGATCATGCGCGGCCAGTACGAGGCGATCGGCGTGCCGAGCTTCCCGTCCGTCGGCGCGTTCCTCGCGTTCTTCTTCCGGCAGATGGGCCACTACTTCGGCGACGTGATGGTGCAGTTCACCGACCTGCTCGTGCCGTTCGCGCTCGTGCCGTTCGCGGCGGGCCACTGGATCGTCGAGAAGGCGCACCGCAAGACGTTCTGGCAGTGGATGGTCGCGGCGGCGGCGTGCTTCCTCATGATGTCGGGCCTCCTCATCCTGCTCGCGAACGTGAAGGGCGACGTGCAGGACGGCTTCATCCAGAAGGTGAAGTTCATCTCCTCGCACGCGATGATCGCGCTCTGGATCGGCTACGGCCTCGTCTTCGCGGCGGCGGCCGCGCTGCGGCTCTTCCAGCGCAAGGCGGCGAACGTCCTGCCGGCGGACGGCGTGGAGCAGCGCCTGACGAGCCGGCGCATCCGCCGCAGCGGCGGCATCGCGGTCGCCGCGTGCGTCGCGGGCCTCACGATCCTCGTCTGCGCCGTCTACCCGATCGTCCAGAACTACACCGACGAGCGGATGGTCTTCGAGCTCGGCGGCAACGAGCAGAACGGCCACACCTTCGGCTGGCAGTTCGGCGCCTACCAGCTGGAGGGCGCGAAGGCGATCAGCGAGCAGGTCGTGGCGGACGAGGAGCCGCTCCCGGACCCGGCGTATCCGCCGCCGATGGAGAAGTTCGCGATCTTCTTCGGCGGGACCGACCCGGGGCGGTTCGTGCCGACCTACATGATCTACTCGGCGAAGTTCCGTCCCGACGTCTACCTCATCACGCAGAACGCCCTCGCGGACGACACGTACATGTCCGTCGAGCGCGACCTCTACGGCGACGAGATCTGGATTCCCTCGAAGGAGGACTCGGCCGAGGCGTTCAACATCTACGTGGACGAGGTGCAGCGTGGCGTGCGCCCGGCGAACGGCGACCTGCAGATCCAGAACGGGCGCGTGCAGGTGACGGGGGCGCTCGGCGTCATGGAGATCAACGGCATCCTCACGAAGATGATGCACGACCACGACCGCCTGCGGCACGCGTTCTACGTCGAGGAGTCGTATGTCATCCCGTGGATGTACCCGTACCTCTCGCCGCACGGGCTCATCATGAAGATCAACGCCGACCCGACGCCGTACGACGCGAAGCGCGCCGCGCAGGACCGTGACTTCTGGGACTGGTACACGCGGCGGCTCCTCGACGACCCGATGTATCGGCGCGACTTCGCGGGGCAGAAGAGCTTCTCGAAGCTGCGCGCGGCGATCGCCGGCCTCTACCAGAAGCAGGGCCGCTACCGCGAGGGCGCGCAGGCGTTCCGCGAGGCGGTGCTTCTCTACCCGGCCTCGCCGGAGGCGACCTTCCGCTATGCGCAGGAGTGCCTGCTGCCGTTCCGCAAGTGGGACATCGTGCTGGAGCTGATGGACTACACGGACGTGATCGACCCGAACAACAAGCGCACGGCGAGCCTCCGGGGCTACGTCACGCGCATCCGCGCCTTGACGGCGGAGGTTCAGCGGCTGGAGGCGAAGCGGCGCGACAAGACGCTCGGCGACGCGGACGCGCTCGCGCTCGCGGGCTGCTACTACGAGCTGGGCCGCGTCGCGGAGGCCGCGTCGCTGGCGCATGGCCTCGTGGACAAGGCGGCCGACGCGCCGGCGTTGCAGCTGCTCGTGCGCATCTTCCTCGACGCGCGGCAGGACGCGGATGCCGAGAAGGCGCTGAACCGCTACCTGAAGGCGAATCCGCAGGGCGACGCGAACGCCTGGGCCGACCTTGCGAAGCTCCAGTACCGTTCGGGACGCAAGCAGGCCGCGCAACAGAGCTTCATCCAGGGCTACCGCATCGATTCGCAGACGCTTTTCGCGCGGCTGCAGAAGGATCAGGAGCTCTACGAACTCGCCGCGCCGCTCTTCCAGCAGCGGCGGTGAGGACGGGACGAAAAAGGCTGATGCAATGAAGTCTCGGTTCGCCGTCAATGTGGAATATGGGGCGCTCCGCGCCGTCTGCGCGCTCGTGAACGCCCTGCCCTATCCGCTTGCGACGGCGGCGGCACGCGCGCTCGGTTGGGCGGCGTTCCGCGTCTTCGGCTTCAAGCGCGCGCGGACGCTCACGCGCATCCGCAGCGTCTTCCCCGCGATGAGCGAAAAGGAGGCGACGGCGGTCGCCGTCCGCTCGCTGCAGAACGTCCTCCAGACTGGCGTCGAGATGATGCGCGCGCCGCGCCTCGACCGGGCGTGGATGGATCGCCACGTTGTTGACGGGGCCCTTTACAAGGACAGGCTTCAGGCCTACGTCGACGAGGGGAGGGGCGTCGTCATCATGGTGCCGCATTCGGGCAACTGGTACATGGCGGCGTGGTCGATGGCGAAGTACGGGCTGCCGCTCTTCGCGATTGCCGCGCGCCAGCGCAACCCGAAGCTCGACGCCTGGATGAAGCGCCAGTACGGCGACATCGAGGTGTTGGATCGCGACTGCCGCGAGACGCTCGTCCAGATTAAGGAGAAGCTGTCGGCGGGGCGCGCGTTCGCGATTCTGCCCGACCTGCGCGTACGCCGGCCGGACGTCTCGGTCGACTTTCTCGGCGGCCAGGCCAACGTTTCGCACGCGGGGGCGATGTTCGCCGTCCGCTGCAACGCGCCGATTGTCGTCGCGCAGATGCGCCGCGAGGGCGGACGCCACGTCTTCAACCACCTCGCGACGCTGCGGCCCGATCCGCAGTCGACGGACAAGAGGGCCGAGGCCGAGCGCCTGACGCGCGAGGCGATGCGGCTTCTGGACGCCGCCATCCGGGAGCGTCCGGGCGACTGGTACTGGTTCAACAAACGCTGGATTCTCGAACCCGTGTAACAGAAAGTGGCTGGCCAGTTTGGCTTTTCGGCAAGATTTAGGCTATACTACAAACCATAGCCGAAAACCGACGTCATGAAAGCCAACGAATCCAGTCCGATCATCGCGACCCTGAGGAAGGAGATCCTCAGCGGCAAGTACGTCTCGCCGGAAACGCCGTTTCCGAGCGAGCGCGGGCTCGCGCGGCGCTTCGGCGTCAAGCGCTCGGTCGTCGCGCAGGCCCTCCAGAACCTGAGCGCGAAGGGCTATCTCGTGCGGATGCGCGGCAAGGGCACGTTCCTGACGAAGAGCGCCCAGCGCAGCGGAGGCCCCATCGGGCTCATCGTGCCCGGCGTCGCCTATTCGGACTTCTTCTCCGCCCTCGTGAGCGGCGTTTCGCGCTGTGCGCAGAAGGCCGAGCGCACGCTCCTCTTCGGCGACATCTCCGCGAAGGACGCGGCGGCGCGCGTCGAGCAGGCGAAGCGGTTCGCCGAGACGATCGTCCGCGAAGGCGTCTCCGGCGTCATCTACCAGCCGCTGGAGTTCGTGACGGACACGGCGCGGTGCAACGGCGAAATCCTCTCCGTCTTCGCCGACGCGCAGGTGCCGGTCGTGCTGATCGACTGCGACTTCGTGAAGCCGCCGCATCGCAGCGACTACGACCTCGTGAGCATCGACAACGAATCCGCCGGAGGCTGCCTCGCCGAGCACCTGCTCGCGGCGGGCGCGCGAAACGTCCATTTCCTGATGCACGCCGACCGTTCGGCGAACATGTACCGGCGCGTCAACGGCATGATGAACGTGCTGCGGATGCGGGGCGTCCCGTCGGCGGGCGGCGTCATCGACGCGCGTCCCGAAGACGCGGCGGCGATTCGGCGGCACCTGCGCCGATACCGTCCGGACGCGATCGTCTGCGGCACCGACCTCACGGCGGCGCTCCTCAAGAACACGCTGGACGGTCTCGGCGTCCGCGTGCCGGACAACATCCTGCTCGCGGGATTCGACGACACGAGCACGGCGCGCGTCATGACGCCGCAGCTGACGACGATCCACCAGCCGTGCGACCTCATCGCCGAGACGGCGTTCGACCGGCTTCTGCGGCGTCTCGTGAACCCGGCGCTGCCGCCGGCGGAGATCCTTCTGCCGGCGCCGCTCGTCGTGCGCGCTTCGACGGCGCGGCCTGTGTCCGTGGCGCGGAAACAGTCAACGAAACCGAAAACGAAACAGAAAGGGAAGATACATGCAAATCGCTAGTCTGCTCAAAGAGAAATGCCGTTCGTGCTTGCCTTTGACAGGATTGACAAGATTGACGGGATTGGGCTGTGCGCTTACGTGCGCGGCGGCGCAGGCCGACAGCGCGCTCGCCCCGGCGGACAACGCCGTCTTCACGGACGAGTTCAAGGGACGATCCGTGTCGTCGGCTGACGTGCCGACCGCCCCCACGCCGTATCGGCGCCCGGCGGACTGGAAGCCGACCGCGCCGTATCCGAAGACGTTGCCGGAAATCGCCCGCGACCATGCGGCGGAGACGATGGCGCGCGCGCAGGCGCAGATGGAGAAGGTGAACGCCGTCAACCGCGCCGGCAAGTATGCCGCGACCGGGGCCGGGATGGATCGCCACGCCTGTCCCGAGTGGTTCGTCGACGCGAAGCTCGGCATGTTCGTCGACTGGGGGCTCTGGTCGCTCGCGGCCTACTCGCCGTATGTGAAGGGGGCGCGGCTCTACCCGGACTGGTACGAATACAAGTGCCGTCCCGAATACACGAAGGCCGACAGCGCGGCGGCGTATCACCGCAAGAACTGGGGTGCGGACTTCAAGCCCGACCATTTCATCGGCCTCTTTCGCGGCGACCGGTTCGACGCGGCGAAGATGATGAAGGTCTTCCGCCGCTGTGGCGCGAAGTATGTCGTGCCGTTCCTCAAGCACCATTCGGGCTTCTGCCTCTGGGACGATCCGTACACCTTCCGCGACTCGGTGGACAGTCCGGCAAAGCGCGACTTCGCCCGCGAGATGGCGGACGCGGCGCGGGCCGAGGGGCTGAAGTTCGGCGTCTACAATTCGCAGGCGGACGAGTGGGAGTATCCGATTCTGCAGGACGACGGCTCGATCAAGATGAAGGTCTGGGGCGGCAAGGTCGCCGACTACACGCCGGACATGGAAGGCAAGGCGTCGGGGAAGATCGCGGTTCGGGACTTCGTGTACGACTACATCGTGCCGCAGATGACGACGTTCATCGACAGGTACGACCCCGACATCCTCTGGTACGACGCGGACTGGTCGACGCGGGCGACGGAAAACGGCTCGTTCGACATCACCGCCTACTTCTACAACCAGGCGGAAGGGCGCAAGGAGGTCTGCTGCAACGACCGCTACGGACGGCTCGATCCGTCCGAAGAGGCGGCATTCGCGCGCAAGGGCATCAAGCTCATCGGCTGCCGGACGGTGCGCGGCGACTTCTTCACGGACGAGTGGGGCGACACGGCGGAGAACATCGACCCGAAGACGTGGCATCCGTGGGAATCGTGCTCCGGCATCTCGAAAGCCTACGGCAACCACTGGATGGAGGAACTTGACCCGTCGATGGTGATGACGGACAGGGAATTCATCTGCCACTTCACGTCCATCGTCGCGCGTGGCGGAAACCTGCTTCTGCTCGTCAACCTCGACGGGCAGGGCGCGATTCCGAAGGTTCAGGAGGCGCGTATGCTCTCGATCGGTCGCTGGCTGGAGGCGAACGGCGAGGCAATCTACGCGACGCGCATCGTCGCGCCGTTCTCGACGCCGACCGTCGACTACACGCGGTCGAAGGACGGGAAGGCGATTTACGCCATCGCCAAGGAGCCGGCGGCGGAGGTGGCGCTCGCTTGCGCGTTGCCGACGAATGCGCGCGTGACGGTGCTCGGCGAATCCGCCGCGCTTCCCGTCCGCCGTGAAGGGTCGCAGACGGTCGTGCGCCTCCCGCCGCGTTTTGCGCACGCACCGTTGCCGTTTGTGCTGAAGATCGTCGAAGAAAGTAGGCCAGCTTCTGCGTCCCGCGCACATGCGGTCGAGGGGGCTGCGACGCTGAACACATGCGCCGAAGAAACGTGCAGCGTTTCGTAGGGAAGGTCGCAAAGCGACAGTGAGCGCAGCGAACTGCCCGCAAGGGCCCGCGAGACGGGATGAGTAACGGAGTCGCGGAGAGGCAAACGGACTCCGTGCCTCCCTGCCTCCGTTTTCTCCGTGTTCAGCGAAAGCAATCTTCCAGGTCGCCTCGCTGTCGAGCATGGGCAAATAGCAGCATGTGCGGAAAAATCTCGACTGCCCGATAAGACACGTTTTTGTGTGTAAAAAGATGTATCTTCTCTGGCCGAATTTATGCTATACTATGCGCCGTCAACTGAATCAAGAAGATCAAGGAGATTGAGATGCGGCGAAAAACGAAGAAATTGGTGGTTTTTGGCGGGGCGGTGGCCCTGTCGGCCCTGAACGCGCTTGCGGCCCGGCAGGGGCCGTGGACGAAGGAGAAGGCTTGGGAATGGTATAACGCCCAGCCGTGGATTCGCGGCTGCAACTACATGCCCGCGAGCGCGGCGAATCGCGTCGACCAGTGGCAGGCGCTCGGCGCGGAGGAGCGTTTCGCCGAGGTGGAGCGCGAACTTGCGCTGGCGGAAAAGATCGGCTTCAACACGCTGCGGCTCATCGTGGAGCATCAGGGCTTCGGCGTGTGGCTCGCGGATCACGACGGGTTCATGTCGCGGTTCGAGCGGTATCTGCAGATTCTCGCCAAGCACAAGATGCGCGCCATCGTCGTCCTGGGCAACGACTGCTCGCGTCCGAAAGAACTTTGGGAACTGCCGAAGCCGGGCGTCCAGAAGTATGATGTCGGCTACCACGGCGGCCGTCGCGTGACACAGCACGGCAGCCTTCCGAACGCCATTGGCTACACGACCGTGGACGATCCGGAACTGCGTCCGAAGTTCTATGCGATGTGCGAAGAGCTGATGACCAAGTACCGAGACGATGACCGCATCCTCTTCTGGAACCTCTGGAACGAGCCGGGCAACAACAACCGCAATGACCTGACGATGAAGGACTTGCGGGAGCTCTTTGCGCGCGCGTGGAAGATCGACCCCAAGCAGCCGCTCGCCGCCGACGTGTGGACGATGCGGTCGAACAATCCGAACACGGGGCATTCCGTGGAACGCCTTGCGGGCGACCTGTCGGACATCATCAGCTACCATCGCTACGCGGACGTGCGCGAGCAGAAGGCGACCATTGACCTCATTCGGGCGCGCTGGGGGCGTCCGATGGTGAACACCGAGTGGCTGGCGCGCCTTCTGGGCGATGATGTCGCGACGTCCTATCCGCTCTTTGCGCAGGAAAAGGTCGGCGCGATCTGCTGGGGGCTTGTCGCCGGCAAGTACCAGACCTACGAGCCCTACGAGTCGATGTGGAAGTCCCAGTTCGAGTTCCGCAGTCCCGACGAGCCCGTGACAAAATGGTATCACGACCTTTTCCGTCCGTCGCACCACCCTTATGACCCCGAGGAAATCGCCATCATCCGTCATGTCAACGCCGAGATGGATGCCGAGCGTGTCGGCCAGTCGCTGCGCGCGAAGGTCGCCCGCGCGCACAAGATCGTCGGCGAAGACATGTGGTGCGGCTTCCGGCGGACGAAATTCGACTTTGAGGGCCGTGTCGCGTGGGTGGCCGAGCCGTCGGTCGCGCCGGCTGAGGGACTGCCGTGGACGTGGACGATGCAGTGGGCGGAGGCGTTCGTCGACCGCACGGGCGTGCCGGAACTCCTCCGCCGGGGCTTCCACCATGTCACGATCGACCTGTTCGGGACGCGCATGGACGAAAAGGGGCTTCAGACGGCGGCGGCGTTTCAGGCCTTTCTCGTGAAGGAGCTGGGCCTTGCGCCCCAGGCGAACCTCATCGGCATGAGCTGGGGCGGGTTCTTCTCGACGCGCTATGCCGCCGCGCACCCGGAGAACGTGGCGAAGATCTACCTGGACGCGCCGCTCCTGAACTTCGAGGGCTTCAAGCTGGACATCGGGCCGTGGGCGGCTCGGCGCCCGGCGGACGGGCTCTGGACGAACGACCCGGAGATGCCCGTGAACCTTGCCGGGAAGATTGCGGCGGCGAAGATACCCCTCCTGCTGCTCTATGGCGGCGAAGACCAGACGGTGCCGCCGAAGCAGAACTGTGAACTGTTCCTCGAACGCTTCAAGTCGGCCGGCGGTTCGGTCTCGGTCGAGCGGCGCGGCGGCTTCGGGCACCATCCGCACGGGCTCGACCCCGACAAGACTGACCGAATCGTCTCGTTCTTCCTGTCTGCAAAATGAACATCCACAAGAGAAAACGCCTCGCCCTCGTCGGGTTGCTCTTGATTGGGCGGCTGACGGCCGTCGCGGCGGGCGATCCGTTCGCGGGGGCGAAGTGGATCGGCGGGAACGCCGTGACGCTGCCCGACTACGACTTCGGCGCGGCGCAGTGGATCGCGCCGGCGGACGGGGACGGCGGCGCCAAGGCCGTCTTCGAGCGCCGCTTCGCGCTCGCGGCGCGTCCGGAGACGGCGGAACTCGTCGTCGCCGCGCGCGGGCGGTTCGCCGTCTCGGTCAACGGGCTGAGGCGCTGGGGCGAGGCGGCGCGCGACCTCGCGCCCGTCGGGGCGTTCCATGACGACCGCTACGCGAAGTTCGTCGACGCCGGCCCTGCGCTGCGGGCGGGCGAGAACGTGGTGCGCATCGAGGCGGAGGCCGCGCCGGGCGGGACGCCCGCCGCGCTCCTCTCGCTCCGGCTGCCGGACGGCACACGGGTCGCCACGGACGGCGCGTGGACGGGCGCCCGCGCGCTCGGCGGGCCGCGCGACGTCCCGTGGGGGAATGAGATGGTCTTCCGCCGCGAGGTGAACGCACCCGCGTTCGAGAAACGGTTCGCGCTCGCCGGCCCCGCGAGGCGGGCGACGCTCGCGATTACGGGCCTCGGCTACTACGAGGCGAGCCTGAACGGGCGCCGCGTCGGCGCGAAGCGGCTTGACCCGATTCCGTCCAATTATGACAGGCGGGTCTACTACTCGGTCTACGACGTCACCGCGCAGGTGAAGGCGGGCGAGAACGCGTTGCGCGTTCTTCTTGGGCATGGCTGGTGGGACGTCCGGGCCATTGTCACGTGGAACTGGGACATGGCGCCGTGGCGGAACCCGCCGCGCCTGATCGCGCGGTTGGAGGCCGAGTTGGCGGACGGGACGCGCACGGTCGTCGTCTCGGACGGCACATGGCGGCAGGTCGAGAGCCCCGTTGGCTACGACTGCATTCGCGAGGGCGAGGTCATCCACGCGCGGAACCGCCGCGCCGTCGATCTCGCCGCGTCGTTCGTCCCCGCGCAGGAGGTCGCCGCGCCGAGGGGCCGCCTCGTCGAGGAGACCGTCCCGCCGACGGTCGTGAAGCGCACCGTCCCCGCCCGCCGCGTCGACCGCGTCGGGGACTGGTGGCGTATCGACTTCGGCGAAGACCTCGCGGGCGTCCTGCGCTTCCGCTTCGCCGACGCCGTGCCGGGCCGCGTCGTCACGTTCCGCTACGACGAGCGCGACGGCGAGACGGTCGATCCGCCCGACCCGCGCGACGGGACGGCGACGCCGACGGACGGCAAGCCCTCTCGCCGCATCGACTGCCACTTCGGCTGGACGGCCTCGCACGACGTCCTTCCCGGCGGTGCGTTCCAGTGCGACCGCTACGTCACCCTCGGCAAGGTCGGCGAGACCTATGAGCCGCACTTCACCTACGACGGCTTCCGCTACGTCTTCGTGCGCGGGCTCGGACGCGCCCCGAAGCTGGAGGAGTGCGAGGCGCTCGTCCTCCAGACCGACTTCGCGGACGTCGGCACGTTCGCCTGCTCCGATCCGGCGTTCACCGCGCTCATGGCGGCGACGGATCGCGCGTACCGGTCGAATTTCGTCAACGGCTTCCCGACGGACTGTCCGCACCGCGAGAAGAACGGGTGGACGGCCGACGCCGCGCTCGCCTCGGAGTATGCGATGTACGCCTACGAGAACACGGCGGCCTATGCGGACTGGCTGGAGCAGGTCGCCGAGTCGCAGCGCGCCGACGGGCGCATCGCCGAGATCGTGCCGACCGCCGGCTGGGGCTACCCCGGCCTCCTCGACTGGGACGCCGTGATCGCGATCCTGCCGCGCACGCTCTGGCGCTACCGCAACGACAGCCGCCCGCTCGTCGGGATGTATCCGACGCTCACCAACTACCTGGAGCGTGTGGCAATCCCCGAACTGAAGGACGGCGTCTTCCGCCGTGTGCGCGGCGACTGGGTGTCCGCCGGGACGCGGCCGGACAACGGCATCGTCGGGACGTGCTACTTCAAGTGCATGGCCGAGACGGCGGCGCTGACGGCGCGGCTTCTCGGTCACCCGGCGGAGGCGGCGCGCTACGACGCCCTCGCGCAGGAGGCGCGGCAGGGCTTCAACCGCGCCTACTTCAGGGGCGACGGCCTCTACGGGGACGGGAAGGGCCGCCAGACGACTCAGGCGATGGCCCTCGTCTTCGGCATGGTGCCGGAGCCGGAGCGCAGGGCCGCCGAGCGGCGGCTCGTCGAGGCCGTGGCGGCGGCGGACGGCCACCTCGACTTCGGCCTGCACGGGATGAAGTGGGTGCCGCGCGCGCTCTCGGCGGCGGGGCGGACGGATCTCGCGTTCCGGATGTTCACGAAGGACACCGCGCCGAGCCCCGCCGTGTGGCAGAGGCGCGGCGGCACGTCGCTCTGGGAGGACTGGGGCAACGGCGCGTCGCGCAACCACATCATGTTCGCGGAGTTCGCCTGCTGGGCGTACCAGTATCTCGCGGGAATCCGTCTCGCGGAAGGGGAGGCGGCGAACGGCTTTCGGAAGGTCGTCATCGACCCGAAGCCGATTCCCGACCTCGGCTGGGCGCGCGCCGCGCTGAAGCTGCCGCAAGGCGTCCTCGCGAGCGGCTGGACGCGCGTCGGCGGTGCGGTCGAGCTGACGGTGGAGGTGCCGGCGGGCACGGAGGCCGAGGTGCGTTTCGGCGGTCAGACGGCGCGCGTCACGGGCCCGTGGAAGGGTCCGTGGACGCCTCAACGAGAGAACAAGGATAAGGAGGAGAATCGATGGTGCGCCAAGCGAAGCTCGGCAGAACTAACAGAATGAAAGGAGTCTGTACGGCAAAGAAAACGACATGCCGACAGGAAGGTTGGCTGCGCGGAGGGCGACCGACGCGCAGAAGCCCAACT
>CAKURH010000079.1 GCA_934675625.1 uncultured Kiritimatiellota bacterium | reverse complement strand
TTCGGCGCGGAGCTGCGCCAGTCCATCGGCATCGGCTCGGTGGGCGGCATCCTCGTCTCGTCGCTCGTCTCGCTCTACTTCATCCCCTGCCTCTGCGCGCTCCGGCGCGACCGGTGACGCGGCGGGGGCCCCTTGACGCAGAGCGGCCTATTTTGGTATCATACGCGCCAATTCCATCTGGGTCGGGCTCACTTCAGCTGCCCGAACGGTCAGGAAAGAAAGGAAAACAGAAAATGCCGAAGATGAAGACGAAGAAGTGCGCCGTCAAGCGCATGAAGCTCTCGAAGACCGGTAAGGTTCTTCGTTCGCAGGGCGGTCACGCCCACCTCAACAACGGGAAGAAGCGCAACCGCAAGAACAACCTCGGCGGTCGCACCGTGCTCGAATCCCTCAAAGTCACCAAGACCTACGCGCGTGCGCTGCAGGGTCGCTAATTTTTAAGGAGTAAACTACCATGCGTGTTACGAATGCTCCCGCTTCCCGCGAACGCCGCCGTCGCCGCCTTGAGCTGGCGAAGGGCTTCTATGGCGCCCGCTCCAAACTCTTCCGCACGGCGACCGAGGCGGTCGACCGCGCGATGCGCCTCTCGACCGAGCACCGCAAGCTCAAGAAGCGCGATTTCCGTCAGCTCTGGATTGGCCGCGTCAACGCGGCGGCGCGTCAGGAAGGCATCAGCTACTCGAAGCTCATGGCGGGTCTCATCAAGGCCGGTGTGACGCTGAACCGCAAGATGCTCTCCGAGATCGCGATTCAGGATCCGGCGGGCTTCAAGGCGATCGTCGAGATCGCGAAGAAGGCCTAAGTCCCCTTAGGTGAACTTTTGAGTCGAAAGCGCATCGGCCGTCGGTTTTTCCGGCGGCCGAACGCTTTCTGAGAGTTCATGCGATTCTTCTTGCCGTCGCGGAATCGACGCGGAACGCGGAGCGTGTGGCATGGTCGGAAACAAGTTTCCTGTTGAGGAGAAGCTGGGCGAGATTGCGGCGGCGTTGCGGGCGAACCGCGACGTCGTGCTGACGGCGCCGCCCGGCAGCGGCAAGACGACGTGCGTGCCGCCCGCGCTGCTGGACGAGCCGTGGCTCGCCGGCAAGAAGATCGTCATGCTGGAGCCGCGTCGCCTCGCCGCGCGGAACTGCGCGACGTACATCGCGCGCCGTCGCGGCGAGCGCGTCGGCGAGACGGTCGGCTACCAGGTGCGTCTCGAACGGCAGGTGTCGGCGCGGACGCGCCTCGAAGTCGTGACGGAGGGCCTGCTCGCGCAGCGGATCCTTTCCGCCCCCGAACTCGCGGACATCGGGCTCGTCATCTTCGATGAGTTCCACGAACGCTCGCTCGCCTGCGATCTCGCGTTCGCGCTGGCGCTCGACGTGAAGCGGGGGCTTCGCCCCGACCTGCGGCTGCTCGTCATGTCCGCGACGCTCGATGCGGACGAGGTTCTTGCCGGGCTTGCCGACTCCTCCGACAAAAGCGCGCCGCCGCCCGTGCGTGTCGCGGCGTCCGGGCGGATGTTCCCGGTCGAGACGCGCTACCTCGGCGACCTGTCGATGGCGGCGGCGATCGGCAAGGCGCTCGCCGAGACGACGGGCGACATCCTCTGCTTCCTGCCGGGCGAGGGCGAGATTCGCCGCGTCGCGGAAGCCGTGCATGGCGGTGACGCGCTCGTCCTGCCGCTCTACGGCAACCTGCCGAAGGAGGATCAGGATCGCGTCTTCGCGCCGAGTGCGCGGCGCAAGGTCATTCTCGCGACGTCCATCGCGGAGACGTCGCTCACGATCGAGGGCGTCACGACGGTCATTGACTCGGGGCTCATGCGCGTGCCGCGCTTCTCGCCGGGCACGGGCATGACGGGCCTCGTCACGCTGCCGCTCACGCGGGATCGCGCCGAACAGCGGCGCGGCCGCGCCGGGCGTGTGCAGGCGGGCGTCTGCTACCGCCTCTGGACGGAAGCCGGCGAGGCGTCGCGTCCGCAGAAGATGATGCCGGAGATTCTTGATGCCGACCTTTGCTCGCTCGTCCTGACGTCCGCCGCGTGGGGCGCGCTGCGACGCGACGGCCTGCCGTGGCTGACGCCGCCGCCCGCGAGCGCGTGGGATCAGGCCGTCGGCCTGCTGAAGATGCTGGGCGCGCTCGACGCGCGCGGGCAGTTGACGGAGCGGGGGCGGGCGATGGCGCGCCTGCCGCTGCATCCGCGTCTCGCGAACATGCTGCGGACGTATGCGCGGGGAACGGACGCGGCCCGTACGGCGTGTCGGCTCGCGGCCGTCCTGGAGGAGGGCGCGAAGAGCCGCGAGACGGACATCCGCTACGTGCCGGTCACGTCGCGCGTCACGCAGCTCGCGAAGCGGTTCGAGGCGGCGCTGCGCGTCGGCGGGGTGTCCGGCGGGGCGAAGCCGTCCGAGGGCGCGTTGCTGGCGCGGGCGTATCCCGACCGCCTCGCCCGGAACCGGGGCAACGGCACGTTCCAGATGGTGTCCGGGCGCGGCGCGTTCTTGCCGGACGACGACCCGCTTGCGCACGAGCCGTTCCTCGTCTGCTGCGAACTCGACGACCGCACGGGCGACGCGAAGGTCTTTCGGGCCTGTCCGATCACCGAGTCGGAAATCGAAGACCTGTTCGCGGAGCAGATCGTCGACGTGCCGTACTGCGCCTGGGACCGTCCGAACGAGCGCGTCAAGTGCGTTGTGCGGCGGCGGCTGGGCGCGATGACGCTGCGCGAGCGGGCGCCGACGGAGGCCCAGCGGCGCGCGAGCGAGGCGCAGGTCGCCGAGGCGTTGCGCGAGGGCATTCGCCAGAAGGGCGTCGAGAACCTGCCGTGCTGGACGAAGGACGCCGTGCAGTTGCGCGCGCGCCTCGCGTTTCTCGCGCGGACGCTGCCGGACGCCGCGTGGCCGGAGCCGACGGACGCGCGGCTGCTCGCGGCGCTGACGCCGTTCCTGACGGGGATGACGAAGTGGCGCGACCTCGAACGGCTCGACCTCTTCAAGGTGTTCGACTGCCTCTTGGCCGAGGCGGGACACGACCGCCGCGAACTCGACCGCCTTGCGCCGACGCGCATGGAGGTGCCGTCGGGGTCGCACATGCTGATCCGCTACGAGGGCGACGAGCCGACGGTCGAGGTGCGCTTGCAGGAGTGCTTCGGGCTCATGGAGACGCCGAAGGTCGCGGGCGGCCGGGTGCCGGTCGTGATGACGCTCCTCTCGCCCGCGCACCGGCCCGTGCAGGTCACGAAGGATCTCGCGGGCTTCTGGAAAGGGGTCTACCAGCTCGTCCGCAAGGACATGCGCGGACGCTACCCCCGGCACTACTGGCCGGAAGATCCGCTCACGGCCGTCGCGACGCGCCGCGTCCGCCCGCGCTGATGGGTTTTTGGTATAATACGCGGCACTATGAAAAAGCCGCAGACTGTCGTTGAGAAGATCCTTTCCGCCCATCTCGTCGAGGGCAACCCCGCGACGGACGCCGAAATCGGCATCCGCATCGACCAGACCCTGACGCAGGACGCGACGGGCACGATGGCGTACCTCCAGTTCGAGTCGATGGACGTGCCGCGCGTGAAGACCGACCTCTCCGTCTCCTACGTCGACCACAACACGGTGCAGATCGGCTTCGAGAACGCCGACGACCACGATTTCCTGCAGTCCATCGCGAAGAAGTACGGCGTCGTCTACTCGAAGTGCGGCAACGGCATCTGCCACCAGCTGCACCTGGAGCGCTTCGGTAAGCCGGGGACGACGCTCTTGGGCTCCGACTCGCACACGCCGACGGGCGGCGGCATCGGCCAGATTGCCATTGGCGCGGGCGGCATCGACATCGCCGTCGCGATGGCGGGCGGCGCGTTCCACATCCCGACGCCGAAGGTGCGCGCGATCTTCCTGAAGAACAGGCTGCGCAAGGGCGTGAGCGCGAAGGACGTCATCCTGACGGTGCTGAAGAAGTTCGGCACGAAGGGCAACGTCGGCTGGATTTTCGAGTATTGCGGGCCGGGCGTCGCGACCTTGGACGTGCCGAGCCGCGCGACGATCGCGAACATGGGCGCGGAGCTTGGGGTGACGACGTCCGTCTTCCCGTCCGACGCCGTGACGAAGCAGTTCCTCGTCGCGCAGGGGCGCGGCCGGGACTACGTGAAGCTCGTCGCCGATCCGGGCAGCGAATACGACGACTCCTTCGAGATCGACCTCGCGAAGGTCGAGCCGCTCGCGGCCGCGCCGCACTCGCCGGGGAACGTCGTGACCGTCAAGTCGATGAAGGGTAAGAAGGTCAACCAGATCCTGATCGGCAGCTGCACGAACAGCTCCTACCGCGACATCCGCACGGTCGCGCTCTGCCTGAAGGGCAAGCACGTCGCGGACGACGTCGAGGTCGGCATCGCCTGCGGCTCGCGCCAGGTCGTCAACATGCTCGCGAAGGACGGGTCGCTCGCGATCCTCCACGCGGCGGGCTGCCGCATGCTGGAGAACGCCTGTGGCTTCTGCATCGGCGCGCACATGTCGCCGCGCACGGGGGCCGTCTCGCTGCGGACGAACAACCGCAACTTCGAGGGCCGGAGCGGCACGAAGTCCGCGCAGGTCTACCTCGTCTCGCCGGAGACCGCCGCCGCGTCTGCGCTGACGGGCAAGGTCGAGCTGCCGACGAAGAAGCCGGTCGCGGCGGTGCCCGCGCCGAAGAAGTTCCCGATTGACGACGCGATGTTCCTCTACCGCGCGACGGCCGGGAAGGGCGTGAAGGGCACGGAGATCGTGCGCGGCCCGAACATCGCGACCGTGCCGAAGGGCGTGCCGCTCGCGAAAGATCTCGTCGGCGTCGCGGCGATCAAGGTCGGCGACAAGATCACGACGGATCACATCATGCCGGCGGGCGCGCGGCTCAAGTTCCGCTCGAACATCCCGCAGTACGCGAAGTTCGTCTTCGAGCCGTGCGATTCGCAGTTCCACGACAACTGCCTCGCGAACAAGGAGAAGGGGCTTGCGAACGTCATCGTCGCGGGCGAGAGCTACGGGCAGGGGTCGAGCCGCGAACACGCGGCGCTGTGCCCGATGTACCTCGGCGTGAAGGCCGTGATCGCGAAGTCGATCGAGCGCATCCACCGCGCGAACCTCATCAATTTCGGCATCGTGCCGTTCGCGTTCGTCGACCCGAAGGATTACGACAAGATCGCGGCGGGCGACAGGCTGGAGCTGAAGGGCATCCGCGCGGCGGTCGAAGGCGACGGCGTCCTGACGGTCAAGGGGCCGAAGGGGGCGTTTCAGGTGAAGACGTCGCTCTCGGATCGCGAGAAGCGCCTCATCCTCTGCGGCGGCCTCCTCGCCAGCCTGTAATTTATGGTATAATACCCCGAAACGAGACTGTCCCGTGGTGTAGTGGCCGCACAGGGGTTTTTGATACCCTTAGTCCTGGTTCGAACCCAGGCGGGACAACCCATGGCGCCTTTGCCGTCAACATGAGGAGCCGATTCCACGTCGACCGCGCGGCCAACATGCCGTTGGGGGAGCAGCTGTTTCAGGGGCTGCGGAAGGCCATCGTGCGCGGCGTCTACAAGCCGGGCGAGGCGTTGCCGAGCCTGCGCGAGCTGGCGGAGGCGGCGGGCGTTAGCGAGAAGGTCTCGCGCCGTGCGCTTGCGCGGCTGGCTGACATCGGCTGGTGCGACGCGAAGCGCGGCGCGCGCGCCGTCGTCGTCGATCGCGGCAAGGACCGTCGCGGCCGCGTCCTGTTCTTCAACGCGGAGACGGGGCTTGGCTTCCACTCGTCGCGGCTGGTGGGGGCGTTGCGGTCGCGACTTCTGAAGGCGGACTACTGCCTGACGGCGATCTCGGCCTACGACATGAAGAAGGACGGTTCAAGCCGGGTTCTCGCCGAGTCCCTGAAAGAGCACTGGGATCTGGTCGTCGAGATGGGGATGCGCCCCGGGTCGCGTCGCGAAATCGAGTGCGCGGGCTGGCCGTTCCTCGTCCTCGGCGACGGCGGGCGCCGCTGTTTCCCGTCCGAGGCGGCGAACTTCATCGGGCGCATCCCGCTCCTGAACGGGCTCGCCGTGCCCGCGTTCCTCCAGACCTGCGCGCGGAAGAAGGTGCGGTCGGTCGTCCAGTTCCTGCTGGACGGCGGCGGCTTTGACGTGTCCGAGATGCTGGCCGCGCAGGGCATCGACTGCCGGTCTGTCCACATTCACAACGTTCACAGTCCGTTCGGCCTGTATCGCGACGCCTACGCGGCGATGGAGCGTCTGCTTGGCAAGGCGGGCGGGGCGCTGCCAGACGTCTTCCTCTTCACCGACGACCATTTCGCGCACGGCGGGCTCCTGTCGCTGATGGCGCGTGGCATTCGCGTGCCCGAAGACGTGAGGGTCGTCACGCACGCGAACCGGGGGCTGGGGCCGTTCTGGGTCAAGCCGCTGACGCGGCTGGAGATGGATCCCGTCGCGCAGGGCGATGCCGTCGCCGAGGCTGTGCTCGGCTACTTTCAGACGGGGCGGTTCACGGAGGGCCTCTGCCTCGGCTCGACTTGGCAGCCCGGCGAGACGTTCTAGGGGGAATGGCTTGGGGAATGACCGACGGGGCGGCTTGGGGGAATGGCCGATGGAACGGCCATTGACAAGACTCTGATAGTCGGCTCGCGCCCTTCTAATCATCAGAGTGTTGTGTTGCCCGCGCCGTCGGGCAACATTTCCCCGCCCGCGCCGTCGGGCAACGTTCCCCTGCCCGCGCCGGTGGGTGGCGTTCGGCCTGTTTTCGCGCGCGACTGGCACGACTGGATCGTCAAGAAGGACGGGCAGCTCGCTGCGTTTACGCGCTACATTCGCGAGAACCCAGAGCGCGCGTGGCTGCGGCAGCAGAACCGCCAATACTTCGGGCGGGTGACGAAGGCCCGTTTCCTCGGACGCGACTGGTTCGCCTACGGGAACTTGGCGATTTTGGATCTGCCCGTCTTGAAGGCGGTCAAAGGCCTTCGTTCAACGAAGCCTGATTCGCCCGAATGGGCGGCCTTGGTCGCCGAATGCGCGCGAATCGGGCCCGGCGGTGCCGGCGTGGGGACGTTCATGAGCCCGCTGGAGAAAACGTGTGGCAACGCAATTGCGGCGGCTGGCGGCAAATGGGTCGTGCTGTCGCCAGAGGGCTTTCACGAACGCTGGCATCCGGGACGGCGGGCGGAGCGCTTTTGCGCGGAAGGGCGCATGCTCTTCCTTTCGCTTTACCCTGTTCTCAACCGCACGCCGACGAAGAAGGAACTTTACCTGCGTTGCCATGAAATGGGCGACCTGGTCGTCGCGAGGCTGGCGGGTGGCCTTGGCCTACGGCGTTGAGGCCTGCGGCGTTGAACACGGAGGAGCTGGAGGCGGGGAGGCACGGAGAATGGTTTGAGGGTGCTTGTCGGATGGTCGTGTCCACGACATCATCGAACCCTCCGTGTCTCCTCTTCTCTGTCAACTCCGTGTTGAGCGAAAGCAACAGGTTTCTTAGCTCGTACCTCCTTCGTACCTTTTGAACGATTCCGCTTGTCAGGACGGAAAAGGTTTTGATATGATTCGCGTCACGGCGCGTCACGGCGCGTCACGGCGCGTCACGGCGCGCGAGAGGCAACAACAAACGAAAAAGGCAAACCATGCAACGAAAACAAACGCATAAACACCTCATCCGGGGCGGACTGCTCCTGCTGATGACCGCCGCCGGCTCGGCCGCGTCGGCCGAAATCCTTTCCGTAACGGCACGTCAGACGGACGCCGCGACGGTCACCGTCGACTACGAATTGTCGTCCGAGGCCATCGTCACGGCCGACATCATGCGGGACGGCGCCTCCATCGGGACGAACGCGCTCGCCGCTTGCGCGGGCGACATCATGCGGCGGCTGTCGGCTGGCGCACATTCGTTCACATGGGATGCGCGTGCGGGTTGGCCCGGACACGATGGCGAGACGCAGACGCTCACGTTCGCGCTGACGGCGTGGGATGTGGCGACGCCGCCAGACGTCATCGTGAGCGACTTGCGTGACGGTAGCCTCCGCTACTATCCGGGTTTGGCGGCGTTGCCGGATGGCGTGACGGCCGACCGCTACAAGACGACGGAGATCGTCTTCCGGCGCATTCCCGGCACGGCGGCGGGCGAATGGACGATGGGCTCGCCGGCGGACGAGGCGGGCCGCGCGTCGAAAACCCAGGGCAACTGGGGTGACGAGGAGCAGCATCGCGTGCGCTTCACGAACGACTGGTACATGGGCGTCTACCCGGTCACGCATGCCCAGTATCTGCGCGTGAAGGGGGGCTATCCGGCTTCGTTCTTCACGAATGCGCTTTTTCGCGCGAAGCGTCCGGTGGACGGTCTCAGCTTCGACGCCGTGCGTGGCCTGACGTGGCCGGAGGGGCTGTTTGACGGCGCGCGCACCGACCGGGTCGTTGCCAAGTTCCGTGCGGTGTCCGGCCTCTACCTCGACCTGCCGACGGAAGCTCAGTGGGAGTTTTCCTGCCGCGCGGGCACGACGACGCCGTATGCCACAGGCGAAACGCTCACGGGCGGCCGTTTCAAGAACAACGGCGGCTATCCGTCCGAGGCCTACCCCGAAAACCTCGACGGTTTCGTTCTGGGCGAGACGGACGGTTACCAGAACTGGACCTACGGCAACGGCGCGCCGGAGGTCGGCTCTTTCGCGCCGAACGGCTTCGGGCTCTACGATCTGCAGGGCGGCGTCTTCGAGTATTGCCTCGACTGGGCTGACCCGAACAGTTGGGACACGACGGGCGTTTCCACCAACCCGGTTGGCGCGGCGGGCATGGACGCCTCGTTTGGCAAGGCCATCATCGCGCGCGGCGGCGCGTGGACGTCAGCGGCGACGGACTGCCGGAGCGCGGCGCGCCGTGTGCAGAACTGCTATCAGGCGGGCGGCGTGGCGCAGGAGTTCGGCTTCCGTCTCGCCATCCAGAACGTCTCGCCGGACGTGCGTACGGAAACGAAGACGGCGACCGTTTCCGTCACGACGGAAAATCCCGTCGGTGTGGCGGGCGGCACGGCGAACGGCCTTGACGCGCGTACCGTGTGGACGGCCGTCACGGACTACATGACCGTGCTGACGGCCAAGCTGGGGGCCCTGTTCATTCTCCGCTAAGAAAGGTTTGAAAAGATGAAAAGTTCAGTTGTTTTCGCGGCGCTGCTCGTCGGTTTCCAGACGTTGGCGCAGCCGCCGCAGGTGTCGAACGTGACGGTGACGCAGGACGCGGCTTCGCGGCGCGTGACGGTCAGCTACAATTTGGATCGCGACGCCATTGTGACGGCGCGCGTCTACACGAATGGCGTGGCGCTCGCGGGCACGGCGCTTTCGGCGTTCGTTGGCGATGTTCACGCCCTCGTCACGAACGCGGCGGGCGCAACGGCGCACAGTTTCCTCTGGCAGCCGGTCGACGGGCTGGAGGGCGTTTGCCTCACGGACGCCGTGCGCGTCGAGCTGACCGCGTGGGAGACGGACGCGCCGCCGGACTATCTCGTGGCCGACCTGCGCGGCCCGAACGTGCGCTACTATGCGTCCGAAGCCGACTTGCCAGGCGGGCTCGGCGATGACCGCTACCGCACGGACTTCGTGGTCTTCCGACGCATCCGCGCGGCGGGGCAGTCGTTCAAGATGGGGTCGGCGGCGACCGAGTTCGGACGCCTCGCCAACGCGGGCAACTACGGGAACGAGGATTTTCACGCCGTCACGTTCACGAAGGATTTCTGGCTCGCCGTCTTCGAGACGACGCAGTACCAGTATTGGCGGATGTCCGGCGATTGGCCGTCGAGCTATTCCAACCTCACGACGCGGGCGACGCGGCCTGTCCATCGCATGAGCTATGCAACGATTCGCGGGACGCAGTGGCCGACGGACGGCTTTGACGGCGTGGGCGGCGTCCTCGCGAAGGCGCGCGCCGTGACGGGCCTCCGCCTCGACCTGCCGACCGAGGCTCAATGGGAGTTCGCGTGCCGCGCGGGCACGACGGCCAGTCTCAACGGCGGAATCGACGTGTCCGCCTCCGATGCGCAGCTGGCGGTCGATCCGGCGCTGTCGGTGTTGGGGCGCTACGCCGGCAATGGCGGACGCCTTTCGGACGGCAGCAAGCCGGATTACGCGGCGGGTGACGTCGCGCAGGCCGTGGCGCGTGTCGGTTCGTATGCGCCAAACGCGTGGGGGCTTTACGATCTGCACGGCAATGTCGGCGAATACTGCCTCGACTACTGCAACTACAAGGACGGAAATTACGGTGGACTGGGGGCGGCGTCCGTGACCGATCCGGTCGGGGCGACGGCGACGGACTGTCGTTCGCACGGCGACACAGACTGGAATGTCCGCGTCGTGCGCGGCGGGTCGTGGGACGTTGCGCCGAAGTTCTGCCGCAGCGCGGCGCGGCGGTATCAGATCGAGACGGGCGGCAGCGATGCGTTCGGCTTCCGCTTGGCGATTCAGGACTAAATTGGATTGGAGGAGATTGAAATGAAGAAACTTGTTTGTGCGTTGTGCGGTCTGGCGGCGGGTGCGTCGCTGGCCCTGCCCGAAATCTCGAATGTTCAGATGACGCAGGCGGCGGGCGGTGGCGCCGTGACGATTTCCTATCGGCTCACCGGCGGCCCGGCCGTCGTCACGCTGGACATCGAGACGAACGGCGTCTCCATCGGACGGCGCGGCCTCGGCACGCCGACAGGTGAAGCCAATGCGCGCGTCGCTGACGGCGATCATCGGATCAAGTGGCGTCCGGCGAAGACGCTGCAGCCGCTGGGCCTCGCGTCGCTCAACGCCCGTGCCGTCCTGACGGCGTGGAGCCCGAACCGCATGCCCGCCTATCTCGTCTGCGACCTGACGGGCGGGGACAGGCCCCGGTATTACGTGGACGAGGCCGACCTGCCGGGTGCGGACGGGGTGCAGAGCGACGTCTACAAGACCGAGAAGCTGCTCCTCAAGTTCGTGCGGGCGCGCGACGTCGCGTGGGACATGGGCGCCTCGACGAACGAGGCCGGATTCATCGGCTGGAACACGGAGAAGAATGCGCAGATCGTCGGCAACCAGGGCGGCGAGCCGCTGCGGCAGGTGATGCTGACGCAGAACTACTACCTCGGTGTCTACGAGGTCACGCAAGACCAGTATCGGAGCGTCACGGGGACGAATCCCTCGGCGTTCGCCGACGCGGACGACAGCGCGCGGCGTCCCGTCGAGAACATCTCCTACAATCTGCTCCGCGTCAGCACGGGGAAGGGCTGGCCGACGGGCGGACACGAAACGGTCGGGGATTTCGCGCTTGCGCAGTTCCGCGCCCGGGCGTCGCTCGCGCTCGACTTGCCGACGGAGGCGCAGTGGGAGTTCGCGTGCCGCGCTGGGTCGGGAAGCCCGTTTGCCGGCAACCGCACGATTTCCGGCGCGGCGGCGACGGCCAAGGACGAGGGCGACGCGACCGTCGTGGCCGACTTGGACGGGCTCGCCCGCTATGCGGGGAACGGCACGGAGACGGCGGTCGTCGGCTCGTTTGCGCCGAACGCTTGGGGTTTCTACGATCTGCACGGCAATGTGCAGGAATGGTGCCTTGACTACTGCAACCCGTATCCGGCGGCGGACGGTCTCGTCGTCGATCCGACGGGCGGCACGGGCGCCGAGGCGTTTGCGGGGACGACGCGTGTCCTGAAGGGCGGCGCGTACAGTTCGAGCGCGCGGCGGTGCCGGTCGGCGGCGCGGCGCTTCAACGTGCCGTCGGGTGCGCAGCCGAGCTTCGGCTTTCGCTTGTGCTGGACGGTGGAGGAGAGCAACTGATGCGCGGCGCGGGGCTGTTGGCCGTGGCCGTTGTCGTCGGCGCGGCGGGGTGTGCGCGGGTCACGGACTCGGCGGACTCGGCTAGGCGCGTTCCTCCCGCCGTTGCGACGGGGTTCTTCCGTGTTGCGCAGGACGGCGAGGGACGTTGGTGGGCGCATCGGCCGGACGGGTCGCGCTTCGTCCCGATCGGCATTGACCACGTGAAGTACGACGGCTTCGTCTGCGAGGCGCTGGGGTTCAAGCAGGCCTACAAGGAGGCGAACCAGCGGGACTTCGGCGGCGATGAGAAGCTGTGGGCGGCGGACACGGCCGCCAAGCTGAAGGCGTGGGGCTTCAACCTGCTGGGGCCGGGCGCGAACACGAATCTCTTCGGGCGCGGGTTCGCCTACGCGCGGCAGCTGCCGATGGGCGCGAAGTTCATCGCGAAGGACGACCCCGACACGAAGCTCGCGACCTACATGCCGAACATGTTTTCGCCGAAGTTCCCGGCCTACTGCGACGCGGTGGCGAAACGCGAATGCGCCCCGCGCGCGAATGACCCGGATCTCTTTGGCTACTTCCTCGACAACGAGATCCACTGGTGGGGAGCCGGGTCGCCGAACGGCGGACTGGGGCTCTTCGACGCGGCGGCGAAGCTGCCCGCGACGCACAGTGCACGTCAGGCGCTCGCGGCGTTTTTGGCTGAACGGGGAATTGACGATCCGGCGGCGGCGAACGATGAAGTTCGTGAGGCGTTCGTGCTGGAAGCGGCGCGGCGGTTCTTCTCCGTCACGACGGCCGCGATCCGCAAGTACGACGCGAACCACCTGATCCTCGGCGTGCGCTTCGCCGGACTGACGGGGGCGCACGAGGCGGTCTGGCGGGCGTGCGGCGAGTTCTGCGACGTCTGCTCGTTCAACTGCTATCCCTACGCCGACTTGCGCCGGAACGTCGTCTGGGCCGAGAACGAGATCGAGCCGGTCGCGCTCGGCGCGGCGTTTCGGCGCAAGCACGAGATCGCCCGCAAGCCGCTGATGGTGACGGAGTGGAGTTTCCCCGCGCTCGACGCCGGGCTGCCCTGCACGAAGGGCTGCGGCCAGCGCGTCGAGACGCAGGCGGAGCGCCGGGCGGCCTCGGGCCTGTGTGCGCAGACGATGCTGTCGCTGCCGTTCCTGATCGGTTATGACTACTTCATGTGGGTGGACGAGCCGCCGCTCGGCGTCGTGAAGGGCTTCATGGAGAATTCGAACTACGGTCTCGTCAGCGAGGACGGCCAGCCGTATGCGGAACTGACGCAGGCGTTTGCCGAACTCCACCGCGATCCCGTGGCCGCGCGTCTGCGGCCCGCGCCCGCGCCGTGGACGCGTCCGCAGGGCGTCTATTCGCTCGCGGAGGTTCAGCGCAAGGTTGGGGGCGTTGTTGCCGCGCCGTTCGCCGTGCGCGTCGGTGCGCGGCGGATCTCGCCGAAGGTCAACTTCATGGTCTGCTTGCGCGGCGATGACCGCAAATTGCGCTGGTGCGAGGTGTCGCGCGTGACGTCCGTCGAGACGGCGGCGGACGGTTCGCTGACGGTGACGGGCGAAGGGCGGGACGGCGACTACGGCTTCCGCGCCGTCTGCACGGTCGGCGGCCTCGCGTGGGAAAACGCCTCGTTTGTCTCGCTCGTGCGGATCGAGAACATCGGCACGAAGCCGCTGACGCCCGAAAGCTTCTACTTTCAGCTGTTCGAGCCGTTCGCGTCCGCGACGCCGGACGTGCCCGCGTACACGCCGAACGTCTGGCGGCGCATTTGGCGGCAGGCCTGGTTTGAGCCGAATGGCGGACGGTTCTCCGGGCTGTTGACGTGGGCGGATCGCGTCTCGACGTTCCTGTTCTGGAGGGGTGCGGATGGCAAGGGCGTGCATCCCGACGCGAGCTTCTTCCCGGAACGGCGGTTCACGCTCGCGCCGGGCGAGGCGTTCGCGCCGACGGCGGGGACGGTCTACGTCGTCGGCCTCACGGGCATAGGCGGCGCAACGGCGTGGCATGCAGCGTCCGCCGCGCTGAACGAAAGGGTCTGCCAGTGAGAAGCGCGAAACCGTCGACTTGTCCAGTGGACAATTTTACACGGAGGCACGGAGCCACGGAGTTCTTGCACGATACTGGGATTGGGAGTTTGTTGACCCGCATCGCCCAGTCTTTCTCCGTGCCTCCGTCACTCCGTGTGAGACATCCATGCGCCGTCGCGACTGGTTTTTGCGTGTGCCTCATCTGCTTGTTGGCGGCAGAGGCATTCGGTGAGACGGCGGACGGGCAGGAGGTTGCGGCGGACGCGGAGACCGTGGCCCTCGAAACGAAGTCGCTGTCGCTCATGTTCGGCAAGATCGCGGACGGCCGACGCTGGGGCGTCCTGCATCTTGGCGCGCGCGTGCGGGACGTCCATGACGCGGCGGCCCTCACGTCCATTCGGACAGCCCTGAAATACAAGGTGACGCTCGGCGTGCCGGAGCCGGCCTCGTATTCCGTCCTCGGCGCGCCGGGACTGGTGGAACTCAACCGCTTCGGCGGACTTGCCGTGCGACATGCGGACGGCACGCTTTCGACGGAACTCGTCCTGCGGCGAACCGCCTTCGTCGCGGACGTGGACGGGGCGACGCATCTCGTCTTCTGGTATCGGGACGCGGTTCACGCCTTCGAGGTCACGCAGCATTTCCGCGCCCTTGCGGACGTGGACGTGATCGAGACGTGGGTCGAACTGTCCAATTGCGAACCGGCGGCCGTGCGCCTCCTACGGATGGACTCGTTCGCCCTCGATTTGCCGCGCCTTGCGGACACGTACCACGTGCATCATCTGACGGGCCAGTGGGCGAGCGAGGCGCAGGTGGTCGAAAGCGAGCTTCGGCGCGGCGAGACGCTGACGCTGGGTGCGCGGTCGGGCATTCGCGGCGCCTGGGAGGGTGTGCCCGGCGTGATGGTGTCGTTCGGGGCGCGTGCCGACGAGCGGCGGGGCACGGTCTTCGGCGGCGTCCTGTGCTGGAGCGGACTCTGGGCGATCTCGGCGCGGCGCGCGCCGGACGATGCGCTGTCGCTGCGGGCGGGGGCCGATCCGGCGTTCGGCGACTATGTGCTCGATCCCGGCCAGACGATTGAGTTGCCGAAGTTCGCGTTCTCCTATTCGACGGCAGGTCAGGGGGCGCTGTCGCGGAACTTCCACGACTGGGCGCGGCGCTGGCAGATGCCGAACGGACGGAAGGAGCGTCCGATTCTGCTCAACAGCTGGGAGGGCTCCTACTTCACGTTCACGGAAGCGACGCTGCATGGCATGATGGACGGCGTGGCGGCGATGGGCGGCGAGCTGTTCGTTCTGGACGACGGCTGGTTTGGCGTCGGAAAGCATGCGCGGGATCTGGACGGCACGGGGCGGACCGGGCTCGGCGACTGGGTCGTCAATCCCGCGAAGCTGCCGCACGGGCTCACCGCGCTCGCGGGCGAGGCGAAGCGGCGCGGACTGAAGTTCGGCCTTTGGGTCGAGCCGGAGATGGCGAGCGTGGAGAGCGACTTCTATGTGCGGCATCCGGACGGCGTGCTGCGCGAGAAGGTGCGTCCGCTCCGTACGCGGCAGGGGCGCGAGCAGGTCAACCTCGACCTCGTGAACCCGGCGGTGCGCGAGAACCTGCTCGGACAGTTCGATGCTCTTATCGCGGACGTCGGCGACCTCGCCTACCTGAAATGGGACGCGAACGCCAACCTGCTGAACCTCGGTTGTCCGTCGCTCGACGCGGCGCATCAGGCGAACTTCCCGTTCGACTACGTGACGGGGCTGTATGACTTGCTCGGAAAGTTGCGTGCGCGGCATCCGGGGCTCGACATCCAGAGCTGCGCATCGGGCGGCGGACGCGCCGACTACGGCTTTCTGCGCTACGCCGACGAGTTCTGGGGCTCGGACGACACGGACGCCCGCGAGCGCGTGTTCATCCAGTGGGGCGAGAGCCTGTTCTTTCCGGCGCAGGCGATCGGTGCGCACGTCACGAAGGCGCCGTATGGCGACTTGGCGCGCCTGACGCCGCTCAAGTATCGCTTTGACGTGGCGATGTCGTGTCGGCTCGGCTTCGAGCTGAAGCCCAGCGACCTCATGGCGGACGAGACGGCGTTTGCGCGGCAGTGCGTGGCGGACTACAAGCGGCTGAGACCGACGATCCAGCAGGGCGACCTCTATCGGCTCGTCTCGCCGTATAGGCATTCCTACGCGGCGCTGATGCACGTCAGCAAGTCGCGGCGGGAGGCGGTCGTCTTCGTCTATGGGCTTGCTCGCGCCAACTGGAGCGACTATCCGCCGCCGCTTGTCTTGGACGGGCTGGATCCGGCGCGGCGGTACGTTGTCTCGGAAATCAACTTGCCGAAGGGACGCGCCGTCCACAGCGAGGTCGTGGGGAAGGTCGTCACGGGCGATGCGCTGATGACGCTGGGCGTGCCGTTCGCGCTCAAGGGCGACTACGACTCGTTGGTGCTGGTTCTGAAAGAGCCTACGGCGTTGAACACGGAGAAAACGGAGCTTGGGAGACACGGAGGAGAAGAGGAAGCATTGCGCAGCCTTCCTTGAACTTCTCCGTGCCTCCGTTTCTCCCTCACCTCCGTGTTCAGCGAAAGCAATGTTCAGCGAAAGCAACAAAGGGCCATAAGAAAAAGATGAAAGCGAATGACGTTTGTCTGATGCTGACGATAATCGTCACACGTCTCACTGGGCTTTGCGAGCAAGTGCCCCAGACGTTTGACGTGCGGAATTATTCGTCCGTTTCGGAAGCCGCTGCCGCGTGCCGTGCGGCGGGTGGCGGACGCATCGTCGTGCCGAAGGGCGTCTGGCGGTCGAATGGCCCCGTTCACCTCGCGAGCGACTGCGAGCTGCATCTCGCGGACGGGGCTGAACTCATCTTCTCGGATAATCCGAAAGACTATCTGCCGGCGGTGCGCGTCGCCTACGAGGGCGTCGAGTGCTACAATTACTCGCCGCTCGTCTACGCCTTCGGCGCGACGAACGTCGCCGTCACGGGGACGGGCACGCTGCGGGCCGCGCACGCCTTTTGGTACGCTTGGAACTGGCACAACCCCGAAAGCCGCAAGGCGCTCGATGACCTCGCGGACGTCTGGCCGGCGGAGGGGCGTCCCGTCACGGCGCGCGACATGACGAAGATACCCGGCTGTCGCCTCCGCCCGCAGTTCCTGCACTTCAACCGCTGTCGGAACGTGCGCGTCGAAGGCGTGCGCATCCGCGAGTCGCCGTTCTGGTGCATCCACACCTACGCGTGCGACGGCGTCGTCGTGCGAAACGTGGACGTCTGTGCGCACATCCACAACTCGGACGGACTCGACCTGGAGATGACGAAGAACGCGCTCGTCGAGGGCTGCACGTTCTGCCAGGGCGACGACGCGATCTGCGTGAAGGCCGGAAAGAACGCCGACGGACGTCGGGTGGGGATCTGCTCGGAGAACATCGAGATTCGCGACTGCGAGATTCGGGCCGGGCATCAGCTGCTGGCGCTGGGGAGCGAAGTCTCGGCGGGCATCCGCAACGTCTGGCTGCATGACTGCCGGATGACGGGCGCGACGTCGAACGGGCTGCTGGTCAAGACGAACCGGGCGCGCGGCGGCTTTGTCGAGAACGTCCGTTTCGAGCGCGTGACGGCCGCGCATCTCGAAGGTGCGCCGGTCGCTGTCAACGCGACGTATTTCGCGCCGTCGCGTCCGGGCGTCGAGACGGCCCTGACGCGCATCCGCGACATCCGCGTGAAGGACGTCACGGCGGACGAGGCCGCGTGCGCCTATTCGCTCAGGGGCGATCCCGACAGCCCCATTGAGGGCGTGACACTCGAAAACGTGACCGTGCGCCGCCGGACGGGTGGCCCTGACGTCGCCGAGAACGTCAAGGGCTTTCGCAAGGAATAGTGAAAGCAATCGTGAAGATTTTGCAATTACCTCCGGGGTCAGGCCCCAGTGCATGGGATTGAGTGCACAAGACGAGGTTTTTTTTACAAAACAGGCACTGGTGACTTGTAAAGGGGGTGGGTCAGCAAAAACCTCTTAAGCCACTTTGGCCAGACGTGAATCGTAAGCATATGCG
>CAKURH010000078.1 GCA_934675625.1 uncultured Kiritimatiellota bacterium | reverse complement strand
GGAGGACGTGCGCCTCGCCGGCCTTCGCCCACGTGAGGCGGTAGATGGCCGCGCGCCTCGCCGCCGCGATCTCGACGCGGACGCCGTCGTCGGGCTGCACGACCGAATAGGAACCCGGCTCCGCCCGCTCGGTCGCCTTGTCGATCCGCCGTCGCATCGACAGCGCACCGACCTCGCCCGTGAACGGCAGCACCTGCACATCGCCGTAGTCGGGACAGCCCGTCCCCGAGAGGTGCGTCTGCGAGTAGCCCAGCACCGACGTGTCGCGGTACTGGTAGCCGGAGCAGTACACCCAATCGGCCCACCGGCCGCCGCCCGTGTCGGGCCCCGCCTGCACCATCCCGAACGGCACGCACGCCGCCGGGTGTGTGTGCCCCGTCCCCGCCGTTCCCGTGAACGGGTCGACGTAGGACGCGAGGTCCTCCGCCCGTGCCGAAAGGGCCGCGCACACGGCCACGGTTGCGACCGCACACAACGCCCTGATCTCAGATTTCGTCTTCATCTTCTTTACTTTTCTGTTTCAACTGACACGATCACGGACCAACCCAATAATCATTCGCGCCGACAAAAGCCCCGGCCGTATAGGCAATATCGACGAAACCCCGCGACGGGAGCGCGACAACGCCAATTGGCGCCGATGCGTTCGCCGGGCATCGGTAGTCGAACGCGGCAATTGTCCGTCCCGTCGCGCGTTCGCTGAAAACGGCGCGTCCCGCGACCGGGTGCCGCGCGTCATTGACCGCCCACGCCGTGCCGTCGGGCTTCAGCGCGACAAGCTGCGTCGCCTGCGCCGTCTTGACGGCTTCGTAGGCCCTCTTCCTGCCGCCGTAGTAATCGACGATCGCGTCCGAAATGATCGGCCAGCCATCCCGAAGATTCCACCAGAGCAATCCGGTCTTCTTCGTGAACTTCTCCATGCGGTAACGCTCGATCCATGTCTTCAGCGCCTCTGCCTGGACGAACTGGCTCGCCGAAATGAAACCGTCAAGATCGCGCGGGACCTCGCCCAGCGCCAGGCGAATCTTGTCCAGCAGGTAGTTGTTGCGCGTACGGGCGAGTTCGCTCGTCGGATCGTCGAACGGGTTCACGGCCTTCGCCTGCCATGCGGCATTCCACCGCCAGCTCCCGTCAAGCCATGGATAGACGGAATCCTTCGGCATCATGCGCTCAAGCGACGCGCGGTTCGGGCAGCCGTGATAGCCCATCTCGCTCACGAACCGCGCCGGATTGTCCAGGTAGCCCGGCCCCTTGTAGCAGGTGCGCGACCAGAGATGGTCTTCGCTCGGGCGCGTCAGGCCGGCAAAGCTCGTGGGGCTGACGTAGGGGGAGCTCGGCAAATAGGCGCGCGCGAAGTCATGCTCGTACAGCACGTCCGGAATCGTCCGCCGGCTCGTGCGGTCCCGGTTCGGGTCGATCCGCCTCTCGCCATAGGTCCATGCGGGCGCGGCGTCGTTCTCGTTGTTGCCGCACCACAGCGCAAGGCTCGGATGATTCCTCAGCCTCAGGACGACGGAGCGGGCCTCCTCCGCCATGCGCCGTGCCATGTCATCGTCCTGAGGGCCGATTCCGCTTGCCGTCATGAAGTCCTGCCAGACGAGAATGCCCTCGCGGTCGCAGAAGTCGTAGAAGGCGTCAGGCTCGTACACGCCGCCGCCCCACAGGCGCACCATGTTGCAGTTGAGGTCTGCCAGCATCAGGGCCGTCTCGTCGAGCCTGTCCCCGTCTCGTCCGTGGAATGCGTCCAACGGCACCCAGTTCGTGCCACGCATGAAACACCTCTCGCCATTCACGCGGAAAAGGAATTCGCCGTCCGTCTTGCCCGCGAGCCGATCGGCCCGTTCAAGCGTCACGGTGCGCAGGCCGATCCGGTCGCGTCGGACCGCCGCCACGTGTCCGTCCGGCGCGACGAGTTCCAGCGTCATGTCGTAAAGCGCCGCCTCGCCCATGCCGCGCGGCCACCAGAAGTCCACGTCTTCGAGCGCAAATCGCAATTCGCCGTGGTAGTGGCGAAACGGCACGGCCTTCGACGCCACCACGCGATTCGCGCGCGTCAGCGTTGCGCGAACCTGCGCACGGTCGATCCAGTCAAACGGGGCCTTCACGCGAAACCGGGACGAAAGCCGCGCCGTCCGGTTCGTGACGTCCAGGTCGTAGACCCAATGATAGGTCTCGTCTATCTGGCGCGTCGAGACCGTCTCGATCCGGACGCCGCGCCAGAGGCCGCTCACGAAGAGGCGCGGGAAGATGTCCCACCCGCCCATGTGCGCCGCCTTGCGCAGCAGTTCGCCTTCCGGGCCGGGCGTCATCGTGCGGCCCAGCTGCCCCAGCGACTTGTCCCGCGTCTCCATGAAGGCGCTCCGGATCAGCACCTCGACGCGGTTCGTCCCCTGCGCGCGGACGCGATCCGTCACGTCAAAGCGCCAGGGAATCAGCATGTTGTCGCACGAGCCGACCTTTTCGCCGTTCAGGAAGACGTCGGCCAGCGTATCCACGCCGTCGAGGACAAGCTCGAGACGCTCCTCCGGCCCCGCCGCCGGCCCCGTGAAGGTCTTCGCGTAGAGCCATTCATGCCCTTCCCATTTCCGGAAGGCATAGGCGTTCGTGCCGATCTCCGGGTCCGGCGCACGCCCCGCCCGCACAAGGTCAAGCTCGCAGTTCCCGGGCACGCGCGCGTCGACCGTCTCGACAGGCAGTCCCTCCGGCAAGGGCACGGTTCGCACCGGGGCGGACTCGGGCTGGCGGAAGTACCGCAATTCCCACGCGCCGTCAAGCGAGAGGCGGCGCGTCGGGCTGCGCACGTCATCCGTCATCTCGAAGACGAGCGAGCCACCCTTCAGGATGTCAGACTGCCGCAGGGCCAAGCCGTCGAACGGGCGGCCGTCGAGCCGGATGGCCTGCACATGCTTGTTGGCCGACGACAGGTTCCGCGCCTCGACCGTGAACGTCCGCCCGTTCGGCAGCCTGAACGTCACCTTCGGGACCTGCGGCGCCCCCAGCACATAGTCGCCGCCGCACGGCGTGACGGGGTAAAAGCCGGCGGCCGCGAACAGGTACCAGGCGCTCATCTGCCCGCAGTCGTCATTGCCGCACAGGCCCTCCGGGCCCGGGCGGTAGAACCGGTCGACGATCTCGCGCACGACTTCCGCCGTGCGGTCGGGACGTCCCGCGTACGGATACAGGTAGGCGACGTGGTGGCTTGGCTCGTTGCCGTGCGCGTACTGTCCGATGAGGCCGGTCACGTCTTCGCGCGTGCCCATTCCCTCCGCCGACTCCGGCAGCGCGAAAAGCGCGTCCAGCCGCGCGGCAAACGCCTCGCGCCCGCCCATCGCGGCGACCAGCCCCTCCGGGTCCTGCAGCACATGCCACGTGTACTGGAAGGCGTTCCCCTCCGTGAAGTCGTTCGCGCGCTCGTCGCCTCCGCCAAGCGCATAGGGATTGAACGGCGTGCGCCAGCCTCCCTTCGCGTCGCGCCCCCGCACGAGCCCCAGGGACGGGTCGAAGACCTTCCGCCACCCTGCCGCGCGCCGCGCGAAGAACGCCGCGTCCGTCCCGTGCCCAAGGCGTTCGGCCATCTGCGCCGCGCACCAGTCGTCAAAGCCGCACTCCAGCGTCCGCGAGACGCTCTCGGCCCGGATGAGGTCGAACGGATAGTACCCATGGCGATCGTAGACCGGCCAGTCTTCCTTGATCTTGCCCGCATGCTCCTGCGTGAGCGTCTCCTTGACCAGTCGATAGGCCGCCTCCCAGTCGATGTCGTCCAGCCCCCCGAGCTCCCCGGCCCGGCTCTTCAGGAACGCATCGACGATGACGGACACGCCATGGTTGCCGATCATGCAGTCGACGTTCCGTCCGCCATGGCTCATGACGGGAATCCGGCCGATTTCCCGCCCTTGCGCGAGCAGCGAGCGGACGACGCCGGCGGCGACGTCGGGCGTCGCCAGCGTGTACCACGGCTGGGCGGCGCGGAACGTGTCCCACAGCGACAACGTCGTGTAGGCCGATCCGGCGGCGCCCGCACGGACCGCCCCGTCCGCGCCGCGCGTCCGCCCGTCCGCATCCGCCCAGTCGTTCGGCTGGAGATAGAGGTGATAGAGCGACGTGTACCAGTTCGTCTTCTGAAGGCGCGAGCCTTCGCAGGCCGTGCGCGCGAACAGGTCGTTCCAGGCCGTGCGGGCGGACGACCGGACCCTCTCGAAATCCCAGTCGGGGATCGCGTCCGCAAGGTTGTTCCGCGCGCCGTCCGCATCCGTCGCGCAGACCGACACCTTCATCAGAAGCGGTTCGCCGTCCTTGAGGTCAAAGGTCGCGCAATAGCGCGGCGCCGCCGTGGCTCCCGGCCTTTCGAGTTCCTCCAGCTCGCGCCACGGACGGTCAAACGACAGGGCGAACGCGACGACGCGTCCCTCGACCCATGTCCGCGTGCGCCGGAAGCGCCCTTCAAGGCCGGCGGAGCCGACGGCCCTCACCTCGGCGTCAACCGTCTTGTTGCCCGTGTTCCCCGCCTGGTCGGCCTCGCCGAACGGCAGGTTCACGAGCATGCGCCGCGCGCCCGGCCTTCGCCACGTGAAGCGGTAGATCGCCGCGCGTTTCGCGGCCGCGATCTCGACCAACACGCCGTCCTGCTCCTGCACGACGGAATAGAAGCCCGGCTCGCCGCGCTCGGACGACTTGTCGATCGCGCTCGCCATCGGCAGCGGACGCCGCGCGCCCGTAAACGGCAGGACCTGCACGTCGCCCAGATCCGTGCAGCCCGTGCCGGACAGGCGGTTCTGCGAATAGCCGATCACCTGGCGGTCGGCGTACTGGTAGCCCGAGCAGTACTTCCAGTCGCCCGTGCCCGTGTCCGGTCCCGCCTGGATCATGCCAAAGGGATAGGAAGCCCCCGGATGGGCATGGCCGGTCCCGCCCGTGCCCGTGAACACGTCGACGAACGCGGCGAGGTCATCGGCCGCCGCGCACGCAAGCCCGAAGCCCGCAAAAAGGATTCCGCAAAACAGATGTCTCATGCCGTCTCTCCGAATCGCGTTCAGAACCAAAGCGAAAACCAGTTGCCGGGATCGTTCGCGCACGAGGCCGACCAGTAGTCGGCGACCGGGATGAACCGGCGCTCGGCACCGCGGCGCAGCTCCAGCGTCCACGCGCCCCACGCGGCGGCCGAATCGGCCGTGCGCGGCATCGGCACGAGCGCACCGGCCGTCCAGCCGCGCGCATTGACCGTCTCGAAGTCCAGCGTCTCCGCACGGCTCGTCCCCGCGACCCGCCCCTTGGCCAGCACCAGCGGCCCGCGCATGACCTGCGCCGCGTGCGTCCGCCGCGCCAGCGTCTCCATCTCCGGCGTCAGCCATGACATGAAACGCTCCGCGTAGGACGGACGGTGCCAGTCTTCCTGTCCGGGGATGACGGAAATGTCCTCATCCTCCGGGGCCGAAGACGGCAGAAGACGCGGCGACAGGTCAAGGGCGACCGTCCACACGGTGTCGCGACCGGCGGTGTCGAGGGCGACACGGCCGTTCGCCGGCACGCGCTTCAGGCCATCGACGGTAATCGACGGCGACCAGCCGGGAACCCGCAGACGCAGACAGACCGGCCGATCGGCGCGCACCCGGACGCGAAAGGTGTCCGAAACGGGATAATTGCCGGACACCTCGATGCGCACACCGTCAATTTCAGCTTGCGCATCACCCAAGAAGTTCAAGTCCAGTGCGTCGCCCTGTCCACGTGTCACGACCGTCGAAGCCCAGTCGAAGAAGCCACGCGGCATGTTGTCCGTGCAACACTGATGATGGAGCATGCCCGTCTGTGGCGGCGCTGAGAGATGTCGCGTACCGTGCGAGCGGACGATGTGCGCCGCCCAGGAGCCGTCTGGCGCGACGCCCGCGAGGAAGGCATTGTAGAACGCCTCCTCAAGGCAATCAAGGTAGCGCGTCTCGTTCGTCAGCAGGAAAAGCTCGCAGTTGAGGCGCATCCAGTGGATGACGTCACAAAGTTCCGTCATGCCGTTGACGTGTTGACGGGCGCCTAGGAAATGGTCGAAGTAACCGACGCTGCGCATGGGATCAAGCTCTTCGTCAATCAGGTGACGGTGAAACGCCTTGACCGCCGCCAGCGCACGGGCATCGCCCGTGACACGGTGATACTCGGCCACGCCCTCGAAAAAGCTCATCAGCTCATAGGCCTTGGACAGAAAGATCGCGCGGTTCCCGAACCAGCCGCTGACGGGACGGTCCGACAGGGCGTTCCGAATCAGGTTCATCTGCAGGGGGGACGACCCGTCCCGGTCGTTGACCGCCACGATGTGCCGCGCCAGCTCAAGGTATTCCGCCTTGGGGCGTTCGCGGTAGACGAGCAGCAACGGTTTCAGGACCGTCATCGACGAAAGCCCCGCCCACGACCCCGTCCACTCGATGCCGACGCCAAGCCTCTTCAGCTGCGCGCAAAGGTGGTCGGCCATCCGTTCGGCCGCCGACAGGCAGACCGGATCGCCCGTCGCCCGGAAAAGCGCGACGAGCGCCCACATCGTGTACTTGCGTCCCCAGATGTTGAAGTTCCATGTCTTGCCGGGGTCATCTTTCGGGCGGCGCACGCCCAGCGCGTCTTCCTCGGCATACGTGCTAAGGTAGCCGTTCGGCTTCTGATGCGCCCGGATAAGCGCATGCGCCTTTTCAAGTGCCCAGCGGCGCAGGTCGGGATCGCCGGTCGCGGCAATCGCGGCCGCCGTGCAGAGCATCGTCTTGCCCCAGTATTCATTCTGCCAGCCGTTCCGAATGCGTCCGTTTTCGTCACGCGAATCATCCCAATGCGTCTCGAACGCGCGTGCGGCCTCGTCGTAGATCGTCGTCCGCGCGGCCGTCGAGGTCAAGCGTTCGCGGACGACCGCCTCCATCAGCAGACCGGGGCGCCCCCCGACGCGCACCCGCACGTTCGCATTCGTATTCGTCACCTCACGACAAGGCGCAGCCAAGCGAACGAACATCGGCGTCAGCGGCGGCAGCTCGAACGACGTCGGCACCGCCTCGCCCGTAATGAGATCCGTTCCCGGCGCCGACAGCCGGATGCGCAACGGCTTCTGCGTGTGGTTGACGAACGAGACGAACGCCGTGTCGCCGACGCGCGCGCCGTGCGACTCGACGCCAAAGACACCCCGCTCGGAATCCACCGCGCGCACACGCGGAAAGGCCGGCAAGTCCCAGCCGGACGACGCATCCGACAGCTGTCGGAACTGCGCACGGTCGCTTCCCGTACATTCGACGATCTTCACGCCACGCCGCGACAGCCGGTCCAGCCCCTTGCGGACGTCGGGGGGAATCGCGGCGGAATCCGGCAGCAGCACGGCACGTGCCGCGACAAGCGGTCGCGCCAGCACGCCCGTTCGTCCGTACTCCGACAGCATCCGCTCCGTCACGACGCCCAACGGCTGCCCCAGAAACGATGCCGCGCGATAAGTCGCCAGGAACGCCTCGCCACGCCGTCCGCGCAGAATCTGCGACGACAGCGAGAAATGCAGCAGCACCGTCGGCTCCTGATTGCGAATTGGCGCCAGCTCATCGGCCAGACGGCTGATGTCCAGCGCACCATGCGCCCAGGCGTTCAGACAGTCCGGGCGTTCAAGGACTGACCCCCAGGCGAAATGCTTGGGGTTGGGCGTCCGCTCCCACAGCCAAAGCGTCGTCGCCGCCTGTCCATGCAGCGTATTCTGCCACAGGGCCGTGTAGAAATGCCGTCCCGAGACCGGCAACCCGTAAAAGTCGGAAACGAGGTGATTCTCCGAATTGAAGACCGGCACGTCCTTGCAGCTCCGCTGCCAGTCATAGACGGCTGCCGCCTCCCACCAGGCGTGAGCCCAAAGGCCATCGCCCGGCGTGGCCGGCAGGTCGTAGGCGTCGTTGCCGTTGTAGTCGCTCATCCGGGAGAAGTCCTCGATGTCCACGGAGTGGTACGTCGCGGAGTTCTCGAATTCGGCAAACCCCATGACCTTCACATGAAGCGGCAGTTCCGGCGCAAGTTCACGCACGACTTGGGCCATGCGCCGATGAAAGTCCGAAAACCGGCTCCGGCTGAAACGGACGAATGCCAGCGTCTCCGGCGTCGCCGTCGGACGGGTGAAGTCTTTTGGCATCGGCACCTCCGTGAATGCGGCGTATTTCGTCTTCCAGACGTCGTTCATCTGCGCAACCGTGCCAAATGTCTTCGCCAGGCGCCGAGGCCATTCCGTGCGCAAGACGCAGTTGGAGGCCCAGCATCCCTGCTCGGGCTCGTTCGAGAGGACGACCGAATGCAACGCCTCCGTTCCACGAACCAGCGGAATGACCGCCCGCAGGCTCTTTTCGATCACCGCCTGCGCACGTGGGTCATGGACGCAGTACTTGAAGAAGCCGCGGCCGCACCCCTTCAGGTCTGGCCATTTCCGAAAGGCCCAGTCCGGGAAGTAATGCGGGCTCAGGAGCAGGCAGACCTGCACGTTTTCCCGCGCCGCGCGCGCCGCGACCTCGAAGAACGGCTTGAGGGCGTTCGTGTTCACCGTCGTCTCCGTCGGGAGGACGGAACGAGGCCCGATCTCCATCTGGAGGATGCTGTTCCCCAGAAGCGGCAGGCGATCCAGTTCGCGCTGAACGCGGTCGAAGTGGCCAAATCCCGTCAGCATCACGCGTCCCCGCTCGCGCCGCCCGTCCGGCCAGACGCGATCCGCCCAGATGTCCGCCCCTTTCGTCTCCACGGGACTCGTCACAAAGCGCGGCACGGCGAACTCGCGCGCCTCGCCGCTCGCCACGCGATCAAGGCGCTCCCGCTCGACGCGGGCGATCGACTCCAGTTCACGCAACGCGCGAACGGCCCTGTTCGTGAGGCCCTGCGAAAGGTCTTCTCCAATCCAGTCCTCAAACAGCTCCATTACGGTGACTGTCGCGCGCGTCTTGGCGCCAAGGCCACGTTCTTCCAGTTCCCGCAGACGCCCCGCCAGCTCTTCGCGAAGGCACACGACTTCACGCATGAGGTCGTGCACATCGCGCACTGGGCCAGCCGCCGCACGTTCGGCGGCCGTCGTCGCGCGCAGCTCGACATTGCGCACCTTCAGGATGCCCTTGCTGCCGCCCGGCGCCTCACAGGTCAAGTTCTCGGCCAAAAAGGCAAGGGCGCGAATGGGCTGGTGAACGACCCCATCGTTGGCGCCGCCCCAATGAGCCGTCGCCGTCTCGACCGCCCAGACCCGCCGCTCCCAGACCTTCTCCTCCGTCGGGCTGCTGAGACGCTGCTGAAAGACCTGACCCGTCGCGTCCTGCGCCCGAAGCGTCAGGGCCGTATCGCAGCCGAAGCTCGCCTCCAGCGAGACCTCTCGGACGACCGTCGGCTCGCCCAGATCGACGCGGCTGCGCACATAATGCCCGCCGCCCGAGAAGTCATAGGCCATCTCCAGCGCGCCCTGCACGACCTCCGCGTGCCCTTGCGCGCCGGGAAACTCCGCGCCGTTGTCACAGGCGAGCCTGTTCGGCTCGGCGAACAGGCTCGCGAGCAGGCAGACCCCCGAAAGAATGGATGTCATCGTCGGCAAGCCCCTTAGCGGATGACCACAAGCGCCCCGCGCGAGAGGCCGTCATACTGGAATCGCCAGCAGGCATTGTTGACATAGCCCGCAGCCCCCGGCTCCGCACCGAATTCAAGCGTGTTTTCGCCCGGACGGAGCTTCGACGGCGGAATCTTCGCGGAATAGCCCGTGTTCTTCTGCAGATCGTCAATCGGCAACAGATCTTCGCCGTTCAGACGGACGCAAAACGGATAGGTCGCGCTTGTCTTCTCGCCCGCGTACGCCGTTCTGAAGTAGACCGACGAACGGACCTTCCCGGCGATCTCGGCAGGAACCCGGAAACGGATGACTTCCTTGGAATAGAGGTCATTCCCGCCGAGGTATCCACGCTTGAAGTGCTTCAGGTTTCCGTCCGCCAAGTCAATCTCATGCGTCGAAACGCCCTCCATTTCGAAGACGGCGTCACCGTGTCCGTCGTCCAAGCCCCGCTGCCAGCCGCCGCCGAGCTCCAGCGTCTCGATGACAAGCGCGCCGTCACCGCCATCCGTCCGCGTGACCGTCAGCGTGTTCTCTCCGGCCTGAAGATTTTTCGCGGGCACGAGGACGAAGCCAGCGTGCTCCGCGTCGATGTCAATCTCGTGATGCCGTCCCGCCTTTCCGTTGACCGACACCGCAAGCCTTCCGGACGCCGAATCGTTCGCCAGCTTGATGCGCAGCAGCTGCGAGACCGTCGCATCGGTTTCCAGCGCGAACCGGAAGCGGACGGTGACCGCCGGGTTGTCCCGCGTGAGCGTCGTGTCGAGTTCCTCCCAGCGAGCATTGGCGTCGACGCTCGTTTCCTTCCGCGTGAACACGTCCTTCGCCCGCCCGTCAAGCCCAATGCGCAGGGCCGACGGCCGGCTGCCGGCAAAGGCCTCCAGCATCTCCGTCTTGCTGAGCGTGCGATGCCAGAGCGCGAACTGCTGAAGGACGCCGCGAAAGAGCTTGCTCGGATTTGCGGACGCTTCCGTCCCGTAGGCAAACGTCGCCTCCCCGAGCTCTTCGTAGCCGAATTTCACGGGACGGTCTCGCCGCACGGCCGGCGTATGGTCTTCGGGCATTTCAAATGTCCACCAGCGAACCATGCGGTTCGTCTGCACGGCATCCGACGCGGAATCGTCCCACGTGTAGCCGACCGTCACCTGACGTCCATCAACCGCAACCGCGAGGTCTATCCAGCGGCCTTGCGGAATGTGCGGCGCCGAAATCTTTCGCCCTTTGGATTGGGGTGCGTCGCCTTCGAACCAGTCGCCCGAATCGCGCAAGAACCAGTTGCCAACCGTCGCCTTCATGTAGCGCCCACGTTCACCGTCCCTGTCGTCCTTCTCCAGACACAGCGCAAGCCCGACATCTGCGCCTGTCGTCCAGGCAAAGCCAAGCGAAATCAGCGGCGCATGGCAGTCGTTGTAGTTGTTGACGGGCGAATCGTACCGCACGCGCAGGACCGCCGTGTAGTTGCTGCACGCGCCCGTGCCCGGATAGTCCTTGAACAGGTCCGGAAAGACGAGCCCGTTCGCCTTCACCGTCACGTTGGGAACGGAAACGCCGTCCACCTCCTCAAGACCGTTCGTCTCAACCGGCACGGGGAATGTCAGGCAGGGGAAGTCCTCCAACGTCTCGTTGCGATAGGGACAGTGAACGCGCAGGCTTTCCACGCGAATCGGGACGCCCTCGCCTGTCTTCGCCGCATTCCGGACGGCGTGATTGGCGTGGGTCGCGTCCGCCGCATGAAGCACGTCGCGGAAGCATCCCCTGCCATCCGTGAAGACGCCGTCGCCCGCGCCGTCAGCGGCGCCGCGATACCACGCCTTGGCGTCGTCAAGGACATGGGCCTGAACCGCCGCAGCGGAAACCGCAGCCACCGCGAGAACAAAGGGCTTTTTCATCTGTCGAATCCTTTCTGTCGTTAGGGTTTGAAGTGACAGAGGGAATTATAGCATGCGGACCGAAAGGGAACGACGCAAATTGCGGAAAAACATTTTCCGCAATTTGCGCAACGCGGCGTCAGCGCGAGGGCTGCTCGATGATGCGCGAGCCTTCGCGCCAGGCGCGGAAGGTCTTTCCGGTTCGCCTGACGAAGATCCGGTCAAGCGTATCGCGGGAGACGCCGCCGAGGAGATCCGGCACATGCGGCGTCCGGACGTGGCGGCTGGCGGCCAGGTCGCAGGCGCGCGCATAGATCGCATCGTGGATGGCGGAAAGGATCGTCTGCCCTGTCTTGCGCCGAAAGCTCTGCTCGACCGAACGGCGCGAGCCGCCCACGAACGTGACGACATCCGCAACGGTGATGCCGGAGCCCGCCGACTCGTGAAGGAACGAGAGGATGCGTCGGACATCCGGCATGCTTTCGGGCGCGCATCGCCGCGTCAGGGTCGTCGAACGGCGGCGAATGACCCGCAGGGGCGCGAACGTCCAGAGGCCCGACCGTCCGAGACGGCCGTGCGCCAAATCCCTCAGCTTGCTCGCCGCCAGGTAGCCCGCCTGGATGAAGTCGAGCTGGACGCTCGACAGCGGCGGACGGGCGTTCGTGCAGATCTTCTCGTCGCCGTCCACGCCGATGACGGCAAGGTCGTCCGGCACCTGCAGCCCGTTCAGGAGCGCCGCGCCCAAGACCGCTTCCGCGACGCGGTCGTTCGCCGCAAAGACGCCGCAGGGCTTCGGCAGGTCCCGGATCCAGTCACTCAGCGAGACAGGCCCTGCGCGATCGAAGACATGCCCGGTCTTGCCGGCTTCGCGCACGATGCGGCGAAAGGCCGCGCCACGCCGATTCGACCAGTAATACGGCACGGGAAACGGCACGAAGGCATAATGCAGGAAGTCAAGGGACAACAGCTCGCGCAAGGCCAGCCGGGCGACGACATCCGGATCGGGGGCGACCATGTGGTGCGTACGGCCGAACTTCGGGTCGTAATCCAGGTAGACGACAGGAACCTTTGACAAGTCGCCGACCTTGACGAATCCGGAGACGACAGCCGGATACTCGACAATCGCGCCAACCGGGTTCCACTCGGCGAGAAGCCGCGCGGCATTCACGGCCCGTTGGCCGCATTCCACCAGCTGGACATGCCACGAAACCTGATGGGCGAAGCGGTAAATGCCTTCCAACTGCTCGGCACAGGCATTTCGCGTGCATTCAATGAAGAATAAGATCGTCTTCACAGCCGCTCGACCGCCGCATCGACGATGGTGCGCTTCTCCTTCGAGAACGCGAGGCCAATCAGCATCAGCGTCTTGTCGATGTACGTGAACCCGTTCCGGACGAGTTCCGAAAACGTGTAGATGTCTGTCGCGAGCTTTTCCATGCCGCAGATTATACCATTTGCCACGTTGCCACCGCAAATGCCGCAGTCACGTCAATTCCGCGCCGCCCTTTTCTTCGCCATTGCCCGACCTGTCATTTCAAAGACCAGTTCACCGCCCGCAAGGATGTCCGCATGCCGGAGGATGAACCCCTCGACAGGCTTGCCGTTGAGCGTGACCGACTTCACGTACTTGTTCTCCTTCGAGAGGTTCTTCGCCGTCACCGTGAACGTCTTGCCGTCCGCGAGGCGCAGGGCCGCGCGCGGCAGCTGCGGCGCGCCGAGGACATACTCGCCGCCGCACGGATTGAGCGGGTAGAAGCCCATCGCCGAGAAGACGTACCACGCGCTCATCTGCCCGCAGTCGTCATTGCCGCAGAGCCCGTCCGGCTTCGGTGCGTAGAACCGGTCGAATATCTCGCGCACGACCTCCGCCGTGCGGTCGGGCCTCCCGACAGATTGGTAGAGATACGGCACATGATGCGACGGCTCGTTTCCGTGCACATACTGTCCGATCATCCCCGTGATGTCATTCCGCTTGCCGCCGCCGATCAGAACCGACGGCAGACGGAACAGGCGGTCGAGCTGCGCGAGCGCCTTTTCGGCTCCGCCCAGCGCGGCAATCAGCCCCTTGGGATCCTGAAGGACGTGCCACGAATACTGCCAGGCGTTGCCCTCCGTGAAGTCGTTGTCGTTCTCCGCCCCATGCCCTAGCTCCAACGGGTCGAACGGCGTCCGCCACGAACCGTCCGACCGTCTGCCGCGCATTAGGCCGAGTTCCGCGTCGAACACGTTCCGCCAGTTGTCGGCGCGGCGGCGGAAGAACGCCGCATCGTCCGGCTTGCCGAGCCGTTCGGCCATCTGCGCCGCGCACCAGTCATCATACGAGCACTCCAGCAGACGGCTGACGCTTTCGCCTCGGATCTGCGCATACGCGGCCTCCGCATCCATCGGAAAGCCCTTCAGGAACGCATCGACGATGACGGGCACGGAATGCGTGCCGATCATGCACTGGATCTCCTGTCCCCAGAGCGCCCAAATCGGCAGATAGCCCGTCCGCTGTCCCTGCTTCAGCATCGACGCGACGAAATCCGGCACGACTTCGGGCGTCAGGATCGTGTAGAGCGGATGCGCGGCGCGAAACGTGTCCCACGTCGACAGCGTCGAATAGAACGGACGTTCCCCGGCATCGGCCAAGTCGTTCGGCTGCTGCATCAGGTGGTAGAGCGCCGTGTAGAAGTTTCGCTTCCCGTCCGCCGCGCCCTCGACCCGGACGCGCGACAAGAGCCGCTCCCACTTCGCCTCAGCCGCCGCGCGGACGGCGCCGAAGTCCCAGCCCGGCACTTCGGCGGCCAGATTCCGTTCGGCGCCCGCGAGGCCGCCTTCCGCCGAGAGCGCGACCTTGACCTTCAGCGGCTCGTCCTTTTCCAGGTCGAACGTCAGGAGATAGCGCGGCGCCTTTTCGCGGACGTCGCGCGCCGGCAGACGCGCGATCTTCGACCACGGACGGGAGAACGTCGTCTTGAACGAATCGGCACGGCACACCCACTGCTCAATCTCCAGCGTGCCGCCAAGGGCGGCGTTCCCGCGCGGCGCGACGTCGGACGCGAGGACATGCCGCGCTCGCCAGTCCCGGTTGTGGACGATGCCGTACTGCGCATCGACCAACAGCCGCGCCACCCCCGGTTCCCTGTAGCGGATCGTGTAGCAGCCGACGTGTTCGCTTGCCGTCACCTCGACGTCCGCACCCGCATCGTCCAGCGTGACGCGATACCAACCGGGGCCCGCCCGTTCGGTCGACTTGCGAAAACGGCTCCACGGGAAGCCCTCCTGTTCGCCGGGCCCGCCCGCGACCGGCATGATCATCGCGTCGCCGAGATCCATGCCGCCTGTCCCGTTCAAATGCGTCTGCGAGAAGCCGACGATCACAAGTTCCTCGTCCCGGTAGCCGGAACAGTGCGCCCAGCCGAAGTTCCCCGTGTCCGGCCCCGCCTGAACGAGCCCGAACGGCACGCAGGCCGCCGGATGCGTATGCCCCGTAAAGGCCGTGCCGACGAACGGATCGACGAAATCCACACAGCGCGTGTCGCCCGCACAAACCAACGCCGCGCAACCGACAGCAAACACGAGCGCGCCTGTCCTTCGCATCGCCACACCATCCTTCCGTGTCATCTGAAGAATTCCGCCGTCACGGCGCGTTCGCGCTTCACGTCTTCGAGGAACGCACGGAACGCGGGCGTGTCTTCGCCGTAGTAGCACACGTCGGCGAAGGCGTCTCCGAGCGCCAGCGGCAGGTCGCCGTCTGCGCTTGCCGCCGTCGATTCCGTGTCCGCAAGGAAGCGGTAGACGCGATACGTCCCTTCCGCCGCAACGGGAACCCGTGCCACGACGTCTGCGCCCGGACACGTGTCGCGGTAGAGCAGTCCGTCCGGCGACCACGTTTCCTTGTGGAAGACGGCGCGCGTCTTCCGGTTCCAGTCGGACGTCTTCGCCGCCTCGGCCGCCGCCCGGTTGAGCAGGACGGCCACGCGACCGACCTTCGCGTCAAAGGTCGCCACCACGGCGGACGGCTGCTCCGCCCCGACGCGCTGCACACGCGGCAGTCCGAGCCGCGCTGCCACCTCGCCGACCGTGCCCCGCTTCGTGACCAGCACGTGCGCGGGATCCGCCTTCGCCCAGGCGTTCAGCACGTTCCACGTATCACGCCGCGTCACGACCGGCGAGACGAAAATGACCTTGGCTTCCGAAAGGATTTCCGGCAGCTCCTGCGGGTCTGTCATCTCATAGTCGATCCCGTGCGCGCGCAGCTCCATGCGGAAGTCCTCGTCAGGCCCCGTCGGATCCGTGTCGAACAGGAAGCCCGGACGCCCGCAACGCGCCACGCCACGCTCCGTCAGATGCCAGACGCCCGTCGGCCGGCGTTTCGCCGCGCCGTCACGCTTCGCCTGCCGATAGCCGCGCGCGTCCGCAAGCCCCAGCGCCCAGATCTTCCACTGTCCAGGATGCTTGCCGTCGAGGTAGGACGCGAAGGAATGCTCGAAATCCATCAGGTGATCGTATTCGAAGCCGTCCAGCCCCATCGCGGACAGGAAATAGCTAATCGCATAGCCTGTCTTGGGCGACCAGTAGGCCTGCGTGCCGCCACCGCCCGTCGATGTCTCGACCGTCAGCCCAATCGGCTTGCCGTAGCGGCGCGCCTCGCGAATGTAGCGACCGAGCCCACGAAACAGCGCGCCCAGCCGCTTGGGCGTCGCGCTGAAGAACTCCGGCGAAATCATGCCGACGTCCGCCAGTCGCTGGACGAAGACGTGGTCGTTTCCCGATTCGGGCGCTTCGCCGTTCAACAGGAACTCGAACGGCGTCCCAAAGCAGTGCCGCCGCGTCCACGCGCCGAAGTTCTGCGCGAGCTTCAGCCATTCGTAGGAGACGAGCGTCCAGTGCAGGGCCTTCTCGTCCGCCGTCCCGAACTTGGGGACGAAGGCGAACCAGTCCGACAGCCCGCAGTCCGCCGGACGCAGCCGCCGCCCGGAAGGACGAACGCGAGCTCGCCCAGCCGCTGGCCCGGACGAAGCGCGACATCGTAGGCGAGTTCCGTCCAGACGCCCGTCGCCGCCGCCGCCGTCGCGTGCGGGCGAGTGGCAAACGTCGCGGCACCCCGCGAGCGCACACGCGATTCCAATCAGGCACCCGACGCGGAGAGCGCCAGTTCGCCGCCCGCCTGTTCGCAGACGAATTCGCCGCCCAGCAGCGCGTATTCGCCGTAGCCAACCGTCCGCAGCCCGAGCAGCGGCGAGGTGTTCGGGCCGTGGACAAGCCGTCCGCCCAGACGAATCATCTTCGTCGTCGAGCCGCCGGCGCTCACCGTGCCGTTCGAGAAGACCAGCGCGCCGAGCTGATTGATCGACTCGACCTGCCAGTAGGCACTCTCCTTCTGGCGGACGTTCACGCGGACGCCGCCGCAGAAGACGTTTGTCGCGCCATTCAGAAAGCTCCCCGGCGTGCCGACGTCGAACCGGTCGATGTCGAGGATGCCGCCAGTGAACGTCGCGCCCACGCCCCGGCTGACCATCACGTCGTTGGACACCGTCGCGTCATTGAATGCAACCGTTCCCGTCTCCGGCGTCTTCGGGTCGCCGCCGAGGAGCGTCATGCGTCCGCCGTAGACGCCGCCGTTGAACGCCAGGCGACCGCCCGTCTTGACGTCGATCGTGTTCGTCGCATCCGCCAGCACGACATCTCCGGCAAAGCCGTTGACCGAGACGTTGCCCGCCAGCGTGGACGACTGCTCGAAGACGATCTTCCAGTTCCGCCCCCAGCCGTCCGTCGTCGGCACGGAGTTGAACTTGAGGATGCCGCCGTTCAGCAGGATCTCGCCGGGGCTGTCCGGGTCCAGGTAATTGCCGCGCGCCTCGGCGACAAGCGACGTCTGGGCGTTGATGCGCACCTTGCCGTGCCGCAGGGTCATGTTGTGCAGGAAGACGGACTGGCTGCCCGCCAGCGTCAGCGTGTGCCCGCCCAGGTCGAAGACCGCCGTGCCGTCCGGCGAATCGACCGCCGTGTGCGGCACGAAGCGGATCGCACCCGCGCCGCCCACGCCATCGCCGCCGACCGTAATCGGATGGTTCGCGAAAATCGGATAGGTGTTCTCGGTGCCGTCCGCCCGCGCCGGAAGGTTCAGGAACAGCGTCGCGCCCTCCTTGATGACGATGGGGGCGATTGCGTCGGCGGCCACGCCGAGCGACGGGCCGAAGACGTCCGCGTGCTTCAGCGTCAACGTGCCCTTCAGGACTTCCACCGTGCTGTCCGCCGGGAAGTCCGGCGAGGGCGTCGCGAGTGTCAGCGTGCCGTCACCGACCTTGACGACCTTCCGCACGTCCGCGCCCAGCGGCTGGGAGTAGGCGATGTCGCCGTCGGGCGTGTCAAAGGTCAGGACGCCATCCGCGTCCGTCACGCCGGCCGCGGCGTCGAGGGCTCGGGGGGGGGGGGGGGGGGGGGGGGGGGGGGGGG
>CAKURH010000077.1 GCA_934675625.1 uncultured Kiritimatiellota bacterium | reverse complement strand
GAGAAGTACCGCGACAACGGCTCGCCGCGCGACGGGCTCTACGGCGAGGCGCGGATCAACGGCTACCTGCGGGCGTATCTCACGATGAAGAGCGTCTACATGGTGAAGCCGGAGCTGTCGCATCCGTGCGGCTTCTCGGACTATGCGCTCTTCCCGAACCGCATGCTGCCCGCAAGCTCGATTCCCGAGCAGAGCTACGTCATCGAGATGAAGCACTCGAAGGCGGACGCCCCGGACGCCGAGGTCGCGGCGAAGCACGCGGAGGCCCTTGCGCAGCTGAAGGCGTACGCGGCCGACCCGAACCTCCCCGCGCTCGCGGGCGGGACGCCGGTGCATTTCCTCTGCTACGAGTTCAAGGGCCGCGACCTCGTGCGCCTTGAAGAGGTCTTTCCCTGATTGAAGCATGAAAAACCACACGAACAAGACAATCAAGACGACGAACATGAAACAAGTCAATCCGAAGAAGAACATGAAGACGAAAACGGGGCTGCGGGCGGGGCTCGCGTGGGGCGTCGCCGCCGCGCTGGGGTGCGCGGCCGGGGTTGTGTGCGCGGCCCTGCCGTCGCTCGACCTGAACGGCAGCTGGGACTTCCGCTTCGCGGAGGGCCAGTCCCTCGAGGAGGCCGCCGACCCCGGCTTCGCGGCGACGGACACGATGTGCGTGCCGGGCTGCTACGACGCGATGCCGAAGTGGAGGATGAAGCGCGGCACGGGCCTCTACCGCCGCACGTTCACGCTCGCCGAGCCGGTGGCGAACGCCTGGCTCACGGTCGACGGCATCGGGCTTCGCGGCGACTTCCGGCTGGACGGGAAGGATCTCGGCGTCTACCCGTATCCCTACGGACGGCTGGAGATCCCGACCGGGCCGCTCGCGGCGGGCACGCACACGCTCTTCGCCGCGCTCGACAACCGCATCGACTGGGATACGATGAAGCTCGCGCGCACGTTCTACGACTTCTACTTCTACGGCGGCTTCTACCGGGGCGTCTCGCTCGCCTTCGACAACCGCCGGCTCTTCGTGCGCACGCGCGACTACCGGACCGGCACGGTCGAGGTCGAGGCGGTCAACTTCGCGGAGCGGGACTTTGACGCGACGCTCGTCTTCGACGCGACGAACGCGGTGGCGGCGACGTTCCGCGACGCGCGCGCGACGGTGAAGGTGCCCGCGTTCCGGCTCTGGTCGCCCGACGCGCCGAACCTGCACACGGTGTCCGTCTCCGGGCTCTCGGCCCGCTTCGGCATCCGCACGGTCGAGGCGCGGGCGAAGCGGCTCTGGCTCAACGGGCGGGAGATCTTCCTCAAGGGCGTCAACCGCCACGAGCAGTGCCCGGAGGGTGGCGCGACGACGAGCGAGTCGCAGATGGTGCGCGACATCCAGATCCTCAAGTCGCTCAACGCGAACTTCGTGCGGGGCGCGCACTACCAGCAGGCGCCGCGCTTCCTCGACCTCTGCGACGAGTACGGCCTGCTCGTCTGGGAGGAGTCGCTCGGCTGGGGCAACGGGCAGAAGTACACGAAGGAGGGGGCGATCGAGGAGCTGAAGGACCCCGACTTCGTCGCGCAGCAGGTCAGGCAGACGCGCGAGATGGTGCGCACGAGCTTCAACCACCCCTCGGTCGTCATCTTCTCGTTCCTCAACGAGTGCGGCAGCGACAGGCCGGAGTGCAAGGCGCTCGTCGACACGCTGATCGACACGATCCGGGCGGAGGACTCGGGGCGGCTCGTCACGTTCGCCTGCAACGTGATCGACACGGACATCTGCAACGAGAGGACCGACCTCGTCGCGATCAACGCCTATCCGGGCACGATCCCGATGAACCCGGGCGACGCGGCCGAGCTCCGGCGGCAGGTCTTCGCGCGGTTCGACAGCGCGGCGAAGCGCTTCCGCGACCTCTACCCCGACAAGCCCATCATGGTCTCGGAGTCGGGGTGCGGCGCGTTCTACGGTCGGCACGACCCGTTCGCGTCCAACGGCAGCGAGGAGTTCCAGGACGAGTACCTGACGGACATCCTCGACGCGCTCTGGGGGAACCCCGACTACGTGGGCTACTCGATCTGGCAGTTCGCGGAGACGCAGACGCACCACCGCAACTGCGGGCGGAAGGCGGGCCGGATGCTCGGCATGTCGATCGCGGGCATCGTCGACGAGCAGCGCCGTCCCAAGAAGGCCTGCGAGACGGTGAAGCGCTACTTCTCGCAGAAGTGAGGGGCTTGGCGGTTGGAATGTTTGCCGTGTGACATACGGGGTGGGCGAAATATGCTATAATTTGCCGGTCAAAAACAAAATCTAGACAGGAGAATCACGAATGAAGACTCAGGGAGTGCGAATGCTGCTGGCATGCGGCGGACTGGCCATGGCCTCGGTCGCAGGAGCGACGGCCGCCGACATCGGCGACATCAAGCTGAAGGGGCCGCTCGGCGAACGGCTCGACCAGATGATCGAACGGCACGTCGGCGGGACGGACATCGACTACATCACCGCACCGTTCCTCGAGAAGACGGAGCGGAAGAACTGGTGGCAGACCGAGTTCTGGGGCAAGTACATGCACGCCGCCGTGCCGTACGCCGCCTATTCGGGCTCGCCGAAGATTGCCGCCGACGTCCGGCGCGGCGTGGGCCGCATCCTCGCCTCGCAGGAGCCGAACGGCTACATCGGGAACTATCCCGACGAGCTGCGCTGCGGCGAGGGCTGGGACGTCTGGGGCATGAAGTACACGCTCTTGGGGCTGATCCACTACTATGATGCCCTAAAGGAAGAAGGAAAAGATGCGGAGGGGCAGCGCGTTCTGTCGGCGGCGAAGCGGCTCTGCGACTACGTGATTGGCGAGATCGGACCGAACGGAAAGCGCGGACGCGAGCTGTGGCAGACCGGCAACTGGTCGGGCTACGCGAGCTCGTCGATCCTGGAGCCCGTCGTGTGGCTCTACCGTCGCGTCGCGGCGGCGGAAGGCGTGGCGGCGGCGCAGAAGTATCTCGACTTCGCGACGTACATCGTCAAGGGCATGTCCGAGCCGGAGGCGGGGCCGCGTCTCGTCGACCTTGCGCTCAAGGGCGTCTCGGTCGCCGACCGCAACGGCTACGGCAACAAGGCGGAGACGCACGGCGGCTACGTGATGAAGCACAACCGCTGGAAGTCCTACGAGATGATGAGCTGCTATCAGGGCCTGCTCGATTACGTCGAAGTGAAAAGGAAGACGGAAGAGGGAAGACGGGCGGATGTCGAAGCCCTCTACAAGGCGGCGGTGATGACGGCCGAGGACATCGCGCAGGAGGAGATCAATCTCGCGGGCGGCTGCGCGAGCTCGGAGGCATGGTTCCATGGCGCGCGCAAGCAGCACCTGCCCTACCTGCGGCTGCAGGAGACGTGCGTGACGACGACGTGGATGCGTTTCTGCGAGAAGCTGCTCGACATGACGGACGACCCGAAGTGGGCCGACCGCATCGAGCAGACGTTCTACAACGCCTACCTCGCGGCGCTGAAGGCGGACGGTTCGGAATTCGCGGGCTACACGCCGCTCACGGGCAGCCGCTACCACGGCCAGCACCACTGCTACATGCACACCGACTGCTGCACGGCGAACGGCCCGCGCGGCTTCCTCTGTTTCCTGCGGGAGTTCTTCAAGTCGGACGGCAAGACGGCGACCTTCAACTTCTACGCCTCGGCGCTTGTGAAGGGCTTTGACATGTACTCGCTCTATCCGCGCGCGAACACGGCGCGCATCGTGAGCCACACGACCGGGCCGCTCGCCCTGCGGCTGCGCATCCCGGCGTGGAGCGCGAAGACCGTCGTGAAGGTGAACGGTGAAGTGCAGAAAGACGTGAAGTCCGGCGCCTACTTCACCGTCTCGCGCGACTGGGCCCTCGGCGACATCGTCGAGATCGCGTTCGACATGCCGGTCGTCGCGCACACGCTCGAGCACCACGTCGCGTTCACGCGCGGCCCGGTGCTGCTTGCGCGCGACAGCCGCTTTGCGGACGGCGACCTCACCGAGCCGTTCCGGCGCGGGCTGAAGGACGGGCAGGCGATGCCGTCCTTCCGCGCGGTGCGCACGCCGTCGGACGACTTCGGCATGACGTTCTCGGCGACCTTGCCGCTCGGCTCGCACCACGAGAATCCCGAGGGGCGCCTGGAGTCGACGGTGACGTTCTGCGACTACGCCTCGGCCGGCAACACCTGGCATCGCGACAACTACTACCGCACCTGGTTCCCGGTCGAGTACGGGCCCACGGAATGACGTGGGGCCCTCATGGCGAAGGGCATCACAGAATCGACGGTCGAGGAGATCAAGGCGCGGATTGACCTCGCGGATCTCATCGCCTCGTACGGCATCGCCGTCAAGGTCGCGGGCGCGTCCAAGAAGGCGTGCTGTCCCTTCCATCACGAGAAGACGCCGAGTTTCCACATCAACGACTCGAAGGGCTACTACCACTGCTTCGGCTGCGGCGAGAGCGGGGACGCGATCAAGTTCGTCGAGAAGATGGACGGCCTCACGTTCGTCGAGGCGGTGAAGAAGCTCGCCGACCAGTGCGGCGTGAAGATCGAGGCGACGGAAGACCCGGCCGCCGGGCGGCGCAAGCGGCTCTACGCGCTCTTGGCGGAACTGACGCAGTTCTACCATCGCTGCCTCCTCAAGACGAAGGAAGGCGCGGCGGCGCGCGCCTATTTGACGGAACGCGACCTCGGCTCCGAAATCCAGGAAGCCTACCAGATCGGCTACGCGCCGAACGGTGTCGCGCACATCCTCACGTGGGCGCAAAAGTACAAGTACACGCCGGAGGAACTGGAGGCGGCGGGCGTCATCAAGCGCGGCAACCGTCCCGGCGACCTCGGCTACCACCGCTTCGGCGGGCGCCTCATGTTCGCGATCCGCGACAAGCAGGGGCGCGTCGTCGGCTACTCCGGGCGGCAGATCGTCGCGTCGAAGAACTCTGGCAAGTACGTGAACTCGCCGGAGACGCCCGTCTTCAGCAAGAAGCGCATCCTTTACGGCTTCGACAAGGCCATGCGCGCGATTGCGCAGGACAAGAAGAACCACGAGGTCATCGTCTGCGAAGGGCAGATCGACTGCATCCGCCTGCAGACGTGCGGCTTTCCGAACGCCGTTGCGGGGCAGGGCACGGCGTTCACCGAAGAGCACGTGGCGATGCTGCGCAAGGTCGCCGACCTCGTGACGCTCGTCTACGACGACGATGGCGCGGGACACGCGGCGACGATCAAGTCCGCGCGGCTCTGTCTCGCGGCGGAACTGCCCGTGCGCGTCGTCTCGTTGCCGGGTGGGGACGACCCCGACTCGTTTCTGCGGGCGCATCCGGCGGACGACTTTCGGCGGCTGCTCGACAACGCCGAGTCGATCATGTCCTTCCAGGTGCGGGCCGAGCGCGCGAAGGAGCGCGACCCCGGCTCGGTTGATGCCGTCGCGCGCATCACGCGGGAGATCCTGACGACGATTGCGGCGTGTCCGAACGAGGTGCTGAAAGCCGCGATGACGGGCGAGGCCGCGAAGCTCCTGGGGCTGCCGACGACGGCGCTTGCCGAAGAGCTTGGCAAGGTCAGGGCGGAGCCGAAGCGCGTGCCGCGCGCGGCGCCGGCCGATGACCGTGCGGGCGCAGACGATTTCGATGACGTGGCGGCTGAAGCGGCGGTGGATGCAGATGCCGAGACGGCGGCGGACGGCGCGGCGCTGCCGGGCGAGGACGCGGCGAAGGCGGTGCCGCCGCCTCCGCGCGAAATGGCGCTCGGCGCATTTCTGCTCGCGCACGAGTATGACCGGACGCTCGACGGCATGCTGGGCGAGTTCTTGCCGCCGTCCGTCTTCGCGCACGACTTCACGGCGCGGTTCGTCGAGACGTGGCGGCAGGAATGCGCGAAAGGCGAAGACCTCTTTGCGGCGTTTGCGGACGCCCTGCCCGCGCGCGAACGCACGTGGTTCGACGCGATGCTGCTCGCGTCCGACCGGTCGCAGGCGAGCGCGCTCTCGGCGACGGACATCCTGCAGGATTTCGTGCGCACGCTCTGGATCGAGGCGCTGAAGCGGCGGCGTGGCGCGCTGCCGGCCGTCGGCGACGCGGCGGCGGAAATGGAGCGCATGCGGCTGTCGCTGGACGTGAAGCGGCTCGCGTCCGTCCGCTGGCACACGGTCAAGGAAATCGTCCGGGATGCCGCACGGAAGGACTGAAGCGGAACTGCGCGGTTGCTTGTGCGCAATTATGGTATAATGCCGTTCAAACTTTAAAACAAAACTCTCTGAACTAAAAAAGGAACAGCCATGGACCTCAAGGAAGCCACAAACCGCATCGCCGCGCAGGGCGAGCTCGTCACGAAGATTCGCGAAGAAGTCGCGAAGGTGATTGTCGGCCAGGAAAAGCTCGTCGACCGACTCATCCTCGCGCTGACGACTGGCGGGCACATCCTGCTGGAGGGCGTGCCCGGCCTCGCGAAGACGCTCTCGGTGAACACGCTCGCGAAGACGCTGGGGCTCGACTTCAAGCGCATCTCCTTCACGCCGGACCTGCTGCCGGCCGACGTGGTCGGCACGCTCGTCTACTCCCCGAAGACGGGCGAGTTCACGCCGAAGAAGGGTCCCGTCTTCACGAACCTCCTCCTCGCGGACGAGATCAACCGCGCGCCGGCGAAGGTGCAGTCGGCGCTGCTGGAGTCGATGCAGGAGAAGCAGGTCACGATTGGCGAGGAGACGTACAAGCTGCCGCAGCCGTTCCTCGTCCTCGCGACGCAGAACCCGATCGAGCAGGAGGGCACGTATCCGCTCCCGGAGGCGCAAGTCGACCGCTTCATGTTCAAGTGCCTCGTCGAGACGCCGTCGAAGGCGGACGAGCGGCGCATCATGCAGCGCTTCGCCGAGAATGCGCAGGCGCCCGAGGCGAAGACGGTCTGCACGCCGGACGACGTCGCGACCCTGCGCGCGACGCTGAAGGAGGTCTACTGCGACGAGAAGGTCGGCGACTACATCCTCGACATCGTCTTCAAGACGCGCGAGACGAACGAGATGATCCAGAACGGGGCCTCGCCGCGCGCGACGCTCGCGCTCAATCTCGCCGCGCGCGGCAATGCGCTCCTGCACGGGCGCGCCTACGCGACGCCGCAGGACGTGAAGGAAGTCGTGCATGACGTCCTCCGCCACCGCATCCTCCTCACCTACGAGGCCGAGGCCGAGGGCGTGACGTCCGACAAGGTCATCGACAGGATCCTCTCCGAAGTCCCGGTGCCGTAGGGAGGAATGGCAGGGCATCGTCTTCGTTCGCTCCCGTGTGAATGGATGACATGAGGGAGAACATGGAAAATCAGATTATTGTCTATCAGCCGAACGAGACGATGCGGTTGGACGTTCGCGTGGAAAACGAGACGGTGTGGCTCAATCAGTCTCGGCTTGGCGAGCTGTTTGGCGTGGATCGAACGGTCGTCAATCGTCACATAAACAACATCTACAAGACGGGCGAACTTGATGCGTCGTCAACCTGTGCAAAAATTGCACAGGTTCAAAACGAGGGTGGGCGGATGATCTCGCGAGTTGTTCCATTCTACAATCTCGACATGATCATCGCCGTTGGCTACCGCGTCAATTCGTTGCGGGCCACGAAGTTTCGGCAATGGGCCACTGGCGTTTTGCGCGAGTATCTGCTGAAGGGCTATGCGGTCAACCAGAGGCTAAGCCTGTTGGAGGATCGGGTCGACCGTCGCCTTGCCGGACATGAGGAGAGGTTGTCGACGCTTGAGGGCAAGGTCGATTTCTTCGTTCAGACGAAGGAGCCGCCTTTGCAGGGCGTGTTCTATGACGGGCAGTTGTGGGACGCCTGTTCCCTGGTGGAAAGATTGATAGCCCGGGCGAAGAGGTCGATTCTGTTGATTGACAGCTGGGTTGGAACGGGAACGCTTGACATGCTTGCGAAAAAGCGCAAAGGGGTCGAGGTGAAAGTTGTGACGTCTGTGCGTGGCAACAAAGTTGCAGACAGCGATGTCGCGAAGTTCAACGCTCAATATGGCGGCCTTTCCGTGAAGACATGCGCGGCGTTTCATGACCGGTTTCTCATCCTTGACGACAAGGAACTCTATCTCATCGGTGCGTCGTTGAAAGACCTCGGTAGGAAGTGCTTCGCGTTTACGAAACTCGACGCGGGCGAGATTAGGGGATTGAAAGCGAGAATCTAACGGGAAAACTACGATGGATGCAGAGAAGGTGGTGTGACATGGCAGACATGACAATTGTAAATAAGAAGTTGATGTTAGCTGGTCTGTTCCTCTCGAAGTTCGGGAAGGACGCCCTTTCGGCATTGGGATTTTCAACATGGAAAGAGGCTTATTCTTCCTTAACGCAAAGAACGCGAAGGGGAACGCAAAGAGCGCAAGAGACTTTGCGGCCTTTGCGTCAAAGCCTTTGCGACCTTTGCGTTGAAATGCCGGACGCGATTGCAAGGCCTCGAGTAGTGACAGTTGGGGTCTGTCCCCGTTTCGGTTCCTGGATAGCCGTGTAGAAGTGTAGAGATGTAGAGGTGACATTGGGGGTCTGTCCCCGTTCCGTTTTCTGACATAAGAAGAAAGACTAAAACATGAAAAGACCATTTGACACGATCATTGGGCCGGATGGCGTCTGGAAGGACGACGGCGCGGCGGAAGAAGAATGCGGACGCGGCGGCGGCGCGCACGAGCCCGCCGAGCTGAACGCGCGCGAGGAATTCGCGCTGCGCTGCCTCAACGCGGCGGCGAACCTCTATGGCGTCCTTACGCTGGAGGAGTTCGTCTCGCTTTACAACGGCTACGCGAAAGATCACGACGCGCCGATTTCGGACGTGATGACGGTTGACGAACTCGACACGCTCGTCGACCGGCTTCACGACTACTTCATGAACCGTTCCGAGCCGGATGACCTTGAGCATCTGCTGGACGGGCCGGGCGAGGATCTGGAGATCTGGTTCTCGACCTGGCAGCTGAAGGCGGACGAGCCGCGCGTCATCGTCTACCACGACCTGACGTCGAGTGATTGGGACGAGGAGCCGACTCCGTCGAAGGACGCGAACGACGAAATCACGCGCGCGGTCGCGGACGCCGTGGCCAGTTTCCGCAAGATAGACCTGTACGTCCTGCCAGAACAAGACTTTCTCCTCTACGAGGAGCCCATGGCGGCCGAAGAGACGAAGGAGAGCCGCGCGTTCGAGAAGTTTGTCAAGAAGGAGTATTTCCTCGACCGGGCCGAGCAGGAGCTGGACACGCTGGGCATCCAGTGCCACGCGCGCGTCAACGGCGCGAAGGTTGTCACGGCGCTCAAGTACATCCGCGAGAACTGCGACTGGGAACCGTCCGACGATGAGGCCGTCCAGCGTCTCGCGCAGGCCCTCAGCCCGCTTTTGGACACGACGCGCACGTGGGAAGGGCGCGGCCGGACGCCGCGCGAGCTTGCCGACCTTGGGCTCGTCGACTGCGTTGAAAATGTCGGCGGTGCTTGCAAAACATCGGACTCCCGTAAACGTAATCTGACTGTGTTCGATACGGAGATTTCTGATAGACATGACTGACGTAAAGGAACTGATGGCGAAGGTGGGGAAGATACGGATCCTCACCAACAAGCTGATCGACGACCAGCTTGCGGGCGACTACCACTCGACCTTCAAGGGACAGGGCGTCGAATTCGACGAGGTGCGCCCCTACCAGGTCGGGGACGACGTGCGCACGATCGACTGGAACGTGACGGCGAAGACGGGCGTGCCGTACATCAAGCGCTTCGCCGAGGAGCGCGAGCTGACGATCCTCTTTCTCGTGGACGTCTCCGGCTCGCAGAGCTACGGCAGCGTCCGCCGCTCGAAGATGGAGCTCGCCGCCGAGGTGACGGCGCTCCTCGCGCTGACGGCGATCCGCAACCAGGACAAGATTGGGCTCGTCCTCTTCTCCGACCGGATCGTCAAGTACATTCCGCCGCGCAAAGGCCGCGACTCGGTCATGCGCCTCGTGCGTGAGGTGCTGGCCGCCGAGGACGACGCGCAGGGCGGCACGGACATCGAGGGCGCGCTCAAGTTCCTGAACGGCGTCCAGAAGCGCCGCGCCGTCGTCTTTCTCGTGAGCGACTTTCTGATGGGGGACGGGGAACAGGGAACGGGGAACAGTGTCTCGAATCTCTTGCGCGCGACAGCGAGGCATCACGACCTCATCTGCGTGCCCGTGAGCGATCCGGCGGAAAGCGCGCTGCCCGACGTGGGACTTGTGGAGCTCGAAGACCCCGAGACGGGGGCGCTCGTCCTCGTGGATACGTCCAGCGCGAAGGTGCGCCGCGCGTTTACCGCGCGCGCCGCGTCCGAGACCGAGGACTTGCGGCGGTTCTTCCTCAAGACGGGCATCGAGACGTTGCCGATCGCGACTGACCGTCCGTACATCGACGCCGTGCGCGCGCTCTTCAAGCGCCGCGCGCGCAAACGCTGACACGTAAACGCTTAATCAACAAGGAGAATTCGTCATGAGCTGGTTTCTCGGTGGCATCGCGTTTCTGATTCTTGGCTACTTCACCTACGGGAAGGTCGTCGAGCGGCTCATTCCGCCGGACGACCGGCAGACGCCGTGCATCGCCCACCCGGACGGCGTGGACTACGTGCCGCTGCCGAAGTGGAAGAACATGCTGATCCAGCTCCTGAACATCGCGGGCGTCGGGCCGGTGATCGGCGTCATCCTCGGCATCAAGTTCGGCAAGGTCGCGCTGCTCATCATCCCCGTCGGCTGCGTCTTCATGGGCGCGGTGCATGACTTCTTCGCCGGCATGATCTCGCTGCGCACGAACGGCGCGAACATGCCGCGCATGATCCGCGACCACCTCGGCTCAGCCTACGCCGCCGTCTTCGGCTGGATCATGATGGTCGCGCTGCTCCTCTGCGTGACGGTCTTCATCAACACGCCCGCGACGCTCATCGACCGCCAGTGGTTCCCGGAGGTGTCCGTCTTCTGGTGGTCGGTCGGGATCATCTTCGCCTACTACCTCGCCGCGACGCTCTTCCCGATCGACGCGATCATCGGCCGGTTCTACCCGGTCTTCGGCGCGCTGCTCGTGCTCGGCTCGCTCGCGATCTCCGTCGCGCTCGTCGTCGCCGGGTTCGCGAAGCCGGAGATCCTGAACGACTGCGCGGGCTTCGCCGGCTACCAGGCGACGAACCCGCTTTTCCCGTGCCTCTTCGTGACGATCGCCTGCGGCATCATCTCCGGCTTCCACGCGACGCAGAGCCCGATCGTCGCGCGCACGTGCCGCTCCGAGCGCGAGGCCCGCGCGACGTTCTTCGGCATGATGGTCGCCGAGGGCGTGATTGCGATGATCTGGGCGGCGGCGGCCCTCGCGATCTACAACCTGAAGCCGGAGAACCTGTCGCTCGCCGGGCCGCTCGTCCTCGGCAACATCGCCAAGCACTTCCTCGGGACGTGGATGGGCGGCGTGACGGTCGCGGCCATCGTCGTCCTCGCCATCACGTCGGGCGACACGGCGCTCCGTTCGGCGCGGCTCTCGCTCGCGGAGGAGCTGAAGGTCGACCAGGTGAACCTGAAGAAGCGCGTCCTCACGTGCCTGCCGCTCGCGGCGGTCGTCGTCGGGCTGCTCGCGTGGTCGAACCGGGACGCGAAGAGCTTCAGCCACCTCTGGAACTACTTCGCGTGGATGAACCAGCTGCTCTCGACGTCGATGCTCTTCGCGGCGACCGTGTGGCTGCTGCGGCTGGGGCGCGGCTGGAAGGCGCTCGTCACGCTGCTGCCGGGCGTCTTCATGTGCCTGGTCATCACGACGTTCATCTTCTGGGCGTGGCCGACGAAGGGGCAGGTCTGGGGGATTGTCCCCGGCGGCCTGCCGCTGCCCGTCGCGTTCGCCGCCGCCGCGCTCGTCACGGCCGTCGCCGTCGTCTGCGTGGTGCGTCGCGGCCACCCGAAAAACAGCTGACAGCAACGAAAGGTCTCTGACATGATGATGACGACACTTCCTCTTTTTGCCGCGCTGACCCTTGTTTCGCCGAGGGACGGCGCAACCGTCCCGACGCAGCGGGCCGAGCAGAAGGCCTATTTCGCGTGCGACCGTGATGTGCGGTTCCTGCGCATGAAAGACCCGGCGGACCGTGCCCGGCTCGCCGCCGTCGGCGCGACGCAGCAGCCGCTTGAACTCGCCTGGACGATGGACGAGACGAACGCGATCTGCGTCCTCAAGGTCGTCCGCGAGGGTGGCGCGCTGGAAGTCTTCACCGTCACGAACCGCACGTCGGTCTATCTCACGAACCTCGAACTCGGCGCGCGCTATCACTGGTCCGTCTTCGACGGACGCGACACGGCGGCCGGCACGTTCGTCACCGAATCCGCCGCGCCGCGCTTCCTCTTTGCGGGCGGCGTCAGCAAATTCCGCGACCTCGGCGGCTGGCGGACGACGGACGGGCGGCGTGTCCGCGAGAACCGGATCTTCCGTTCGGCGGGCTTGCGCTTCAGTTCGCGGGTGGAAAGCGGCGGTCTTTTCGCGGCGAAGGCGAAGGTCATTCCGGGGGCGCGGCACGTGACGGACGCGGGGCTTGCGACGTTGCGCGGCGACTTCAAGATCAAGACGGAACTGGATCTCCGCACGCCGCAGGAAACCGCCGGCATGGATGCGACGCTGCTCGGCGCGGACGTCAACTGGGTGAAGGAGCCGTTTGTCGCCTACGACCTCATCGACAACCCCTCGCGCGGACATGGCCCGTTCGGGCGCATCTTCCGGCTCTTCGCCGACGAAAGGAACTATCCCGTTCTTCTGCACTGCGCGGGCGGACGCGACCGCGCCGGCACGCTGGCCTTTCTCCTGAACGGAATCCTCGGCGTCCCTGAAGACGACCTTTGCCGAGATTGGGAGGCGTCGATTTTCTCCGACAGCGGGGAAAAGTTCTCCCCTGACCTGCTTCAGCGGCTGCTGGCAGTCCTGAACGCCTATCCGGGAGACACGCTGCGGGCGCGGATCGAGGTCTACGCCAAGAGCTGCGGCGTGACGGAGGACGAAATCGCGTCCTTTCGACGGCTGATGCTGGAGGATTCGCCTGGCGGCGAGGGCCTGTCCCCGCGTCCGTGAGGCGCGGCGAACACCCGGCGGAACGGTTATGGTATAATATGCCGCCATGGAATTCGAGAATACGATCGGGCTGGAGACGCACGTCCAGCTCAAGACGAAGACGAAGATGTTCTGCGGCTGTCTGCTGAAGACGGGCTGCGAGCCGAACACGAACGTCTGCCCCGTCTGCCTCGGCTATCCGGGGGCCCTGCCGGTCATGAACAAGGAGGCCGTGAAGCTCACGGTGATGAGCGGCCTCATGCTCGGCTGCGAGATCAACCGCCATGCGACCTTCGACCGGAAGAACTACTTCTACCCGGACATGGCGAAGGACTACCAGATCTCCGAGAACGGCAACCCCCTCTGCCTTGGCGGCGGCGTGGAGATCACGCGGGCTGACGGCTCGAAGAAGTTCATCCGCATCAACCACATCCATCTCGAAGAGGACGCCGCGAAGATCAACCACTACGCGACGACGTCGGGCGTGGACTTCAACCGTGGCGGCACGCCGCTCATGGAGATCGTCTCCGAGCCGGATTTGGCGTCCGCCGACGAGGCCATCGCCTACCTGACGGCCCTGAAGGAGATTCTCGTCTACACGGGCGTGTCGGACTGCAACCTCGAAGAGGGGAACATGCGCTCCGACGTCAACATCTCGATCCGTCCGAAGGGCGAGACGAAGCTCGGCACGAAGGTCGAGATCAAGAACATGAACTCGTTCTCCGGCATCCACGCCGCGCTCGTCTACGAGGCGAAGCGCCAGCGCGCGTGCGTCGCGCAGGGCGTTCCGATTGTGCAGGAGACGCGCCGGTGGGATCCGGAGGCACTGGAGACGGCGTCCATGCGCACGAAGGAGAACGCGCACGACTACCGCTATTTCCCGGAGCCGGACCTCGTGCCGGTCGAGCTGTCCGAGGCGCAGGTCGCCGCCTGGCGCGCGCTGCTGCCGGAGAAGCCGGAGGCGCGCCGCGTCCGCATGATCGAGCAGTACGGCCTCGCCGAGTACGACGCCGAGGTGCTGTCGCAGCACAAGGCGAACGCCGACTGGTACGAGGCGGCGGCGAAGGGGCTCGACAAGAAGACGGCGAAGCTCCTCTGCAACCTTTTCCTCGGCGACGTGATGGCGCTCCTGAACGCGAGCGGCAAGGCGATCGGCGATTGCGCGATGCCGCCGGCGGAGCTGGCGTCGCTCGTGAAGCTCGCGGCGTCCGGCACGATCAACGGGCCGACGCTGAAGGAGCTTCTGCCGGAGATCTTCGAGAAGGGCGGCGACCCGGAGGCGATCGTGAAGGCGCGCGGCCTTGGCGCCGTGAGCGACACGGCCGCGCTGGAGGCGTTCGTCGACCAGTCGATTGCGGCGAATCCGGGGCCGGTCGCGGACTTCAAGGCCGGCAAAAAGGCGGCGGCGGGGTTCTTCGTCGGGCAGGTCATGAAGCTCTCGAAGGGCAAGGCCGACCCGAAGCTCGTCGGCCCGCTCGTCGCGAAGAAGCTCGCTGCGCTGTAAATAAGGAGAATCGTCATATGGCCTCTGCGTTGCGAGTCGTGTGTGCGGCGGTCGGCTTAGCCTTGGCGGGATGCCAGAGCTATCGGATTGTGCAGAAGAACGTCTTCTCGGACGAGGACGGGTATCTCGTCACGATTTCGTATGGCGTCGCCGAGCGCGAGCACGTCAACACGTTCGTCTCGCCCATGACGGGCAAGGAAATGGACTTCAAGTCCAAGCTCGTCGTCGAGGTCGACCTGCCGGACGGCGATTCCTTCAAGGCCTGGCAGTGCATGAACTACCAGGCGCGCGGCACGATGTACAGGACGGACAACGGCCGCTGGCAGATTCTCGTCAACGGCTTCACGTGCTTCGTCTATCGGCAGTCCAAGGAGAATCCGAAGGCCTATCAGCCCGTCTATCGTGGCGTCCTCTGCGACACGCCGCAGATGGACGTCCAGAAGGACGAGCGCTGGAAGCCCGTCGTCACCCAGGGAAGAGAGTATAGGAAACCGTCTCGATGAATCCGCTTGAGAACATTCGCGTCGTCCTCGTCGGGACGCTGTACACGGGCAATGTCGGCTCCAGCTGCCGCGCCATGGCGAACATGGGAATCCGCCACCTGCGCCTCGCGGCCCCGAACCTGCAGAACGACTGGGAGGAGGGACGCCGCCTCGCCGTGCACGCGACGGACATCCTTGACGCGCGCGAGGAGTTCGCGACGTTCGAGGAGGCCGTCGCCGACTGCATGGCCGTCGTCGGCACGACGGCGCGCGAAGGGCTCTACCGCCAGCACGTGAAGGCGCCGCGCGACTGCGCCGCCGACCTCCTCTCGCTCGCCGCGACGGGCCCCGTCGCGCTCGTCTTCGGGCGCGAGGACAAGGGCCTCCTCAACGAGGAGGTCGCCCAGTGCACGCATTTGATCCGCATCCCCGTCGACGCGGGCTACACGTCCATCAACCTCTCGCAGGCCGTTCTCATCACCTGCTACGAGTTCTTCACGGCGTCGGGCCGCTACCAGCCGCCGCACGAGAAGGCGCCGCCCGCGCCGCAGGCCCAGAAGATGCAGCTCATGAAGAACTGGGCGGCGATGCTGGAGGAGATCGGCTTCATGAAGCCGGAGCAGGCCGACCACTTCATGCAGGGCTTCCACCGCGTCTTCTCGCGCGGCGTCTTCACGAAGGACGATGCGGCCCTCCTGCTCGGCGTCGCCCGTCAGGCGATCTGGGCGAAGAAAAACGCCTGACGCGCCACGGCCCTTCGCTGACGGCCGGTCGACGGCGGCTCCGTCTTCGACTGTTCGCAACATATCAATTATGGCATCGCCTTTTACCTGGAGGGCGTCTCGGAGTCCGCGCTGACCTTTGACCACGCGACGGCGAGATCCTACACGGTCAACGCGGCGCGATGACGGCGCGGCGTTCACGGCGCCGACGGCGCATGACCTCGCGTGGGGCGCGGAAATCCGGGACGACTCGCGCTACGCCGAGATCCGGCTGGACGGCGTAAAGGCGCGGTACGTGCGCTTTGCGTTCACGCCGAACTTCGCCGACCCCAAGCGCAACCCCCGGCGCGAAATGGCGCTCGACGAGATCTACGTCTTCGGCAAGGGACGGTAAGCCGAAAGGGCCGTGCGAGATATGGTATAATTCTGCGCATGAGTCCTGATACTACGGTTGACCCTCCGACAGACGACGCGCGCGGTCGCGCGGGCGCGTGGCGAACGCTCGGCCTTTGGGCGCGGGCGATCCGCGTCGAGCAGTGGACGAAGAACGGCGTCGTGATGATGGCGTGGTTCTTCTCCGTCGCGGACGCCTCCCAGCGCGAGATCGCGCGCGGCTGGGAGTCGTTCCTGATGGCGGTGGCGATGGCGGGCGCGTTCTCGTTCGTCTCGTCGGCGTTCTACCTCCTGAACGACGTCTCCGACTACGAGGCCGACCGGCTGCACCCCGTGAAGCGCTTCCGCCCGGTCGCGGCGGGCCTCGTCTCGCGCATCTCCGCCGTCCGCGTCGCCCTCGTCCTGTTCGCGCTGGGCTTCCTGTATCCGGCGCTCGTCGTCATCTTCCTGCCGTCGCGGACGGTCGCCTTCGCGACGATGCTCGCCTACACGGTCATGCAGTGCCTCTACACGGGCTTCCTGAAGCGCGTGCCCTACGTGGACGTCGTGACGCTCGCGACGGGGTTCGTCCTGCGCGCGGTGGCCGGCGCGGCGATCATCTCGGCCTACATTTCGCCGTGGCTCCTGGTCTGCACGTTCACGCTCTCGATGTTCCTCGCGTTCTGCAAGCGCCGCGCCGAAATGGAGACAGCGTTGGCGTCGCGGGCCGTTTTGAAGCGCTACCATCCGCGCACGCTGAAGGCGCTCATCCTGCTCGCGGGTGCGGCATCCTTCGGGGAGTATCTCGCCTACACGCTCACGTCGAAGATGGGCGCGCGCTTCCCGCTGCTCTGGGTGACGTCGCTCTTCGTCGCCGCCGGCATCGTCCGCTACCTCGTGCTCGTCGGGCGCAAGGCCGACGTGGGGCGGCCGGAGCGCATCCTCCTCACCGACAGGCCGCTCTGGCTCGTCATCGCCGGCTACGGCCTCGCGTCGGTTCTCGCAGTCCTCTTGGGCTGAACGGACGGGCCGTCCGCCGAAATCGTGTGGGAGAGGACGGCGAGGGACTGGGCGAGATCGACGTTCTGGACGACGACGTCGGCCGGGACGTCGAGCTGGACGGACGTGAAGTTCCAGATGCCGCGAATGCCGGCGGCGACGAGCTGGTCGGCGCACGTCTGGGCGGCGGCGTTGGGCACGGTCAGGATGCCGAGGCGGATGGCGAGCCGCTTGACGAGGCGCGGCAGGTCTTCCATCGGGCGCACCTTGACGCCGTGGAACGTGAGGCCCAGAAGGCCGGGGTTCGCGTCGAACGCGACGGCAATCGACAGGTTCTGCTCCTCGAAGCCCGTGTAGCCGAGGAGGGCGTTGCCGAGCGAGCCGACGCCCACGAGCACGGCGTCCGTCGTCGAGTCCCAGCCGAGCGCGTGGTTGATCGCGTCCTGCAGCGCGAGGGCGGGATAGCCGCGACGCGGCTTGCCGGGCACGCCGGTCCTGGCGAGATCCTTGCGCGTGAGAACGGGGTCGAAGCCGAGGCGTTCCGCGACAACGGCGCTCGAGATGTGCAGTTCGCCCGCCGCGATCATCTCCTTGATGCAGCGGAGATAGATCGGATACCGACGGATTGTCGGCAGCGGAAGGGCGGCGGATGGCGTTGGCGGGACTGGCGGCTGTTCGATCATGCGGCGTATTATACCACATTCCGGCTTCGGCTCGTCGGCCCATCGCTTGCCGACGTGCGGAATCGGCATAGAATTTTCGGTGACTTGTAAAGGGGGTGGGTCAGCAAAAACCTCTTAAGCCACTTTGGCCAGACGTGAATCGTAAGCATATGC
>CAKURH010000076.1 GCA_934675625.1 uncultured Kiritimatiellota bacterium | reverse complement strand
AAGACGCCGAGCGTGCCGAGGACGAGGCTGTGGCCCGGGATCGGGTTCGCCTTGCCGTCATGACGGTACTTGCCGATACGCGGGCCGAGCACCATCGCGCCCGCGAGGGCCAGCCAGCCGCCGACCGAATGGACGACCGTCGAACCGGCGAAGTCGTGGAAGCCCAGGGCCTCGATCCAGCCGGCGGATGCCGCACCGTGCAAACCGCCCCACATCCAGTGGCCCGTCACTGGGTAGACGAACGCCGAGACGAGCGCCGTGTAGATCAGGTAGCTGCGGAACTGGATGCGCTCCGCCACCGCGCCCGAGACGATCGTCGCGGCCGTCGCGGCGAACATGGTCTGGAAGAAGAAAAACGTCCAGTCCCAGGTCCCCTCGCCCGCGAAGACGCTCGGCATGCAGAGGCCGCCCCAGCCGAGCGCGCCGCCCAGCTTCGAGGCGCCGAACATGAGCGCCGCGCCGATGAAGTAGAACACGATTGAGCCGAACGCGAAGTCCATCAGATTCTTCATCATGATGTTCGCCGCGTTCTTCGCCCGCGTGAAGCCCGTCTCGACGAGCGCGAAGCCCGCCTGCATGACGAACACGAGGATGCCGCCGAGGAGCGTCCAGACGACGTTCAGGTTCGTCTGGACGTCCGCCGCCGTCGGCGCGGCCTCCTCCGCCCAGACGCCGCCGGCGCCCAGCGCCAGCAAGCCGCACAACAGTAGTTTCTTCATTTTCATTGCCTTTCTGTTTCTTGTTTTGTTTTTCGGACGCGACACGCGCGTCTTTTCCGTACTGCTACGGACGCGACAAGCGCGTCCCTCCCGTGGTGTCAGCCGATTGCCGCCGGCCCCTTTTCGCCGGTGCGGATGCGGATGCACTCGTCCATCGGCAGCACGAAGATCTTGCCGTCGCCGATGTCGCCCGTGCGCGCGCCCTCGATGATGCCGTCGATCGTCTTCTGGACGAACTCGTCGTTCACCGCGATGGCGAGACGGATCTTCTTCAGGAGCGTCACCTCTTCGATGGCGCCACGGTACTGGTGGACGTAGCCCTTCTGCTGACCGCACCCAAGGGCATTGGAGACGGACATCTTGTACACCTCGCGCGTGTACAGGGCCTGCTTGACGGCGTTGAGCCGTTCAGGCTGAATGTAGGCGATGATTAGTTTCATCTGTTGCTTTCCTTGTTTGCGTCACCACAGCATGCGGCGACGCAAAGGGAAATGCAAAGGCCGTGCCAACGCCCCACGGAGGATTGGCATGGCCAAACAATTACACGTCTTGTAAGAAACGAGGGTTCTGTCGTCGAACTTCTGTCTTGTTCGTGCGGCACGCCGCCGAGGCCGACCGGCCACGCGCTAGCCAATGACCCACATGACGAGGCTCATCGCGACGCCGACGACGGCGCCGATCACGCCGCCCCAGAGCGTGACGCCGCGCAGCTCGCGGTTCGCCACCTGCCGCGTCAGCAGGACGAGCTTCCGCTCGTCGTAGCTCATGATCGTCTCGTAGACGATGTTCCAGATGTCCGTCTCCTCGATGAGGCGCGGCAGGCGCTCCGCGAGCTGGGCGGACATCTGGTTCGCGCAGATGCGCGCGACGGTCGCGCGCAAGTCGTCGTCAAAGAGATCCGCGACCTTCGCAAACGCGCGCACCTCCTCCTTCACCAGGCCGGGCAGAACCGGGTCGAAGCCCTTCCCGAAACAGCCGAGAAAGGACTTCGCCGCGTCGCCGAGCGCGTCCAGCCGCGCGCGGACATCGCGCTCCAGCGCGGCCTTCACGTCCGGCGAGGACAGCCGCGCCACGATCTTCTCGGTCGTCATCAGCTCGTTGCAGATGACCTCCTTCGTGTTCGTGGCGATCAGCTTCTTCTTCTTCGTGAAGAGGGCGTTGAACACCCACCGGATCGCCAGGTCATTCGTCCCGGCGCCGATGGCGAACCCAACCGCCCCCTGGACGGCCATTTGGGCCAAGAGCGTCATGAAGCCGCTTCAGCCGCCGGCTTGGCCTCCGGCTTCTCGGACGCCTCCTCGAAGCCAAGCGCCTTCGCCGCCTGGACGAGCCCCTCGTCGTCGCTCGCGAGGACGCACTTGACGCCGTGGACGGTCTCCAGCTCCTGCAGCGTCGCGAGGTGGATCGCCTGCAGCGTGCCGACTTCGACCGGGTAGGCCTCGCCCGCGCGCTTCAGGATCGCGTCCGTCACCGGAACCTGCGTCACCGTCGCGCAGACCGTCTCGATCCAGCTGCCGAGGCGCGCCCGGCCGGCATCGTCGAGCTTGCCGCTCAGGCGCAGGTGGTTCGCGGCGCGGCAGCACTCCGTGCGCATCAGCGTCGAGGCGTAAGCCTTCTCCCACTTGCCCCAGAACTCGGCGGGCTTGCCGACCCCGAGCAGGCGGCGGATCACAAATGACGAATCGAGATAGACGTTCATCGCGCGCTCCTTTCCTTTTTCATTTCGTCCAGCGGATCCTCCCCGAAGCCGAACCCGCCGATGTCCGCCACGGCGGACGCCGGAAGCGTCGGTTCGCGAAGCGGAAGACGGCAGAGGCAGTCTTCCCCCAAGAGCCGCGCGACAATGCGCTTGTGGCTCGTGATCAGCACATCTTTCCCTTGGTGGGCCAGGCCAAGATAATGGCTGAGCTGCTGTTTCAGCGTGGCCGTGTTTACTGTGATAGTCATGATGGGACGTATTATATCTCAATGATGGTCACATTGTCAATACGCGGCAGAAGCCGAATTCTATTGGCTGCCACGACAGATATGTCCTTTCATGTCCAAATTCTCAACAGCCTTTCGTGACGTAGATGCGCGCCATGTCCGTCTTGTAGGCCGACTTCTCGGAGATGTCGAGCTCCTCGAACAGCTTCTCGCCGGGGCGAATCCCCGTGAAGACGATCGGGATGTCGACGTAGGGCCTGTAGCCGGCCTGACGGATCATCTGCTCGGCGAGGTCGACGATGCGCACGGGTTCGCCCATGTCGAGCGTGTAGATTGCCTTCTCCGATCGGCTCGCCGCCTGAAGGACGAGGCCGACCGCCTCCTCGACCGTCATGAAGTAGCGCTTCATGTCCGGGTGCGTGACCGTGACGGGCACATGCCGCGCAATCTGCTCGCGGAAGAGCGGCACGACGCTTCCGGACGAGCCGAGGACATTGCCGAAGCGGACGGCGCAGAAGGACGTGCCGCCGTCCGCCTCGTTCAGCGCGAGAATCGCCCGCTCGGCGGCGCGCTTCGTCTGGCCCATCACCGAAACGGGGTTCACCGCCTTGTCCGTCGAGATGAGGACGAACCGCGCGACCCCGTACCGCTTCGCCAGCGCCGCGAGGTTCTGCGTCGCCACCGTGTTGTTGCGCGCGCCCTCGCGCGGATTCAGCTCGACCATCGGCACGTGCTTGTAGGCCGCCGCATGGAGGACGATCTCGGGACGGTAGAAGTTGAAGACGTCCGTCATCCGCTCCACATCGTTGATGTCAACCATGAGCGGCTTCGTCGGACACGTCACGCGGATGACCGTGCGCAGCTCGCGGTCAATCTCGTAGAGCGCGTTCTCGCCGCGCTCGACAAGCAGCAGCAACTTCGGCCCCGCCGCCGCGACCTGCCGCACGAGCTCCGAGCCGATCGACCCGCCCGCGCCCGTGACCATCACCGTCTTGCCGCGCAGAAACGCAACAGCCGCCGAGTCATCCATCCGCCGCACACCGCGCTCCAGCAGCGCGTCCACACGGACGCGCGAAAGCGCGAGCCAGCTCCAGACGATCCGCCAGCCGACGAGGCCGAGCGAGGCGAGCGCGAACATGATGAGCGTAATCGAGTAGGGCGGGCGGACGTGCGAGAACGTCTCGACCGACATCAGGAAGCGCAAGCCCGTCAGCACGGCGGCGGCCATCGCCGTCGCGAGAAAGTAGCGCGGCAGGTCGCGCGTCGAGAACCGCCGCCAAGCCTGACGGTAGCAGCCGCAGACGAGCAGCGCCGCCAAGTGGACGGTGCCGACCGTCGCAAACGAGCGCGCGACGGCGCCCCAGCCCCAGCGCGGCGGCTGAAAGTCGAAGCGGAGGAGGAACGCCGCCCAATAGGCAACGTCCAAAACGAGAACGTCCGCGACAAGCCCAACCACGCGCGTCGCCAGAAACAGGAACCAGGCCTCTCTGCTGCGTGTCATGTCTCAAACCGGCTTCGCACGGACGAGGAACCGATCTCCCTCACAGCAGGATGTTGAGCATCTCGACGACGAGACGGCCACTCGTCAGGAGCGACGCCTCGGAGATGTTCGCCAGCGTGTCCTGCGGCGTGTGCCAGTAGGCGTTGTCAGGGCCGTAGGAGAAGTCGATGAGGTCAATCGCCTTGAAGCCGCGATCAAGAAAGGCGACGTGGTCATCCTTCACCAAGTCGTCCGTCAGGCGCACGAGATTCGGGCTGCCGATGCGACGCGCCGCATGAACGGCGATCTTCGCCAAGGCCGACGTACCGTTCGCCGGCACGAGGATCGAGAGGTCCTTGTCGCCGAGCATGTCGAGGCAGATGACGGCCTGAACCTGCCGCCCCGTCTCGGCCAGATACGCCGCCGCGCGCTTCGAGCCCCAGAAGCCGTCGTTCTCGGCGTAGCGTTCCATGCACTCCTCGCCATCCGTCCAAACGAGCAGGAGATTGCCCTTCCGCTCCGTCCAACCCGAAAAGGCGTTGGCGATGCCGACAAGCAGCCCGCTCGTCGACGCCCCGTCGTTCGCGCCCGGACAGTTCGTGCCCGGCTTCGTGTCGTAGTGCGAGACGAGCACGACCCACCGCGCATCGGAATCGACCGGCCGGAACTCGCCGTACAGGTTCGTAAAGCTCTTTTCGCCCTTCGGCGTCTGCGCCGTGAACGTGTCGCGGCGGACGTCCGCCCCCGCCGCGCTCGAGGCGTCCAGCAGGGACAGGGACGCGAGCCGCCCACGATGCGTTCCGGCATCGCGCGGCGTGTAGTCTTCGACGAGCGTCTTCGCCGTCTCGAACGCGAGGCGCGCGTCAGCCGGCGTGAACGCAAGCGCCGCCGCGAAAAGAAGTGAAATTCCCATCGTCAGTCCACCGAGACGCCAATCATGCGGATGATGCGATCCAGCTCGTCGTTGTCGAAGAAGTCAATCTCGACGACGCCCTTCGTGTGGCGGCCGTTGGCGTGCGAGACGCCCGGCGTCACGCGCACGGCGCAGCCGAGGTGCTTCTTCAGCTTATCGACGAGATTGCGGACGTAATGCTCAGGCAGGTCGGGTTCGCCCTTCTCCTTCGCCGCGACGGGCGCATGGAGGCGCGCGACCTTCTTTTCGAGCGCGCGCACCGTCAGCTGGTCGTTCACGCAGTCGCGCGCGAGCAAGACGCGCTCCTTCTCGTCCTCGACCGACAGGAGCACCTTCGCGTGGCCGACGGAAAGCAGTTGCGTCGCGACGAGCTGCTTCACCTCTTCGGGAAGCTCCAGGAGGCGCGTCGCGTTTGCGACGGTCGCACGGCCCTTGCCGACCTTCTCGGCGACCTCGGCCTGCGTCAAATTGAACTTGTCCTGAAGCGTGCGGTACGAGACGGCCTCCTCAATCGGGTTCAGGTCTTCGCGCTGAAGATTCTCCGTAGTCGTCATGACCGCCGCCGTCTGGTCGTCGGCCTCGACGAGCGTGACGCGAATCCTCACCCACCCCGCGAGCTGGGCCGCGCGGAGGCGGCGCTCGCCCGCAATCAGCTCATAGCGGCCCTGCGCGTTGCGGCGCACGGTCGGCGGCTGGACGAGCCCGTTGTTCTTCAGCGACTCGGCGAGTTCCTTCAGCTCCTCCTCGCGGAACTCGCGGCGCGGCTGGTAGGGCGAGCGCTCGATGTCGGCGATCTTCAGCTCCAGCGGCTGGCCGGGGACGGCCGCCGGCGCGGCACCCAGAAGCCCGCCCACGCCCGCGCCGCCGAAATCGACGCGGCGGCCGAGGCCGTGCTTGCGCTTATCAGCCACAACGGGGACCTTTGCGGCCCCCGTTGCTTTCTTCAGGTAGGGATTTCCCTTGTTCACGGTCGCCCCGTCTATCAGAAGTAGGCGTTGACGATCGGAAGCACCTTGATCTTGTTGTCAAGGATGATGTTCACGAGGCCAATCTGGAAGCCCCACGGGCACTCGCGCGCAAAGTTGACGAGGCCAATCTGGCAGCCGTGCAGCTCGTCCGCAAAGTTGAAGCAGCCGACTTCGAGGCCGTAGGCGACCTTCGCGATGTTGCCGCCGATGGCGAGGTTCGCGCCGTAGGTCTGGGCCGTCGTGAAGCTGACGAGGCCGACAATCTGGAGGCCCCAGAAGTTGGCCTGCTGATAGGCGCCGATGAACTCGACGTCAACGCCCCACATCTCGCCCTCGCGGTAGGCGAAGCCACCCGCATCCCAGCCGTAGGTCTCCTGGAAGGAGATGTTCGCGCCGAGCGTCGTGCGGATGCCGTAGATGTCCTTCGCGTTCCAGTTGCAGAGGCCCGAAATCTGCCAGCCAATCAGGTCATCGCGCGTCGTCATCGCGAGGCCACCGATGCCGAGGCCGTACATCTTCGGCGCGTCGGAGTAGAAGACGTTGAGGTCGAGGCCGAACACGTCCCAACGCGCAAGCCCCCACGGAAGCTGAACGGGCGAGGCGAGACCGAAGGCAATCGGCGTCCAGCCAATCGCGCCCTCCTCTTCCTCTTCAGCGAAAGCAGGCACCGTCGCGGCCAGCGCGAGGGCCATGAAACCGAACTTGATGGACTTCTTCATTTGTTTGTCTGCTCCTAATCTAGTGCGTTGAAAAAAATTTGGGTGTATTTTACACTTTCCCCGCTGTCGCGTCAAGGGGCACTGCGGCACCTCCGTCAGACCGCCGCGTCGACGACCTCCTCCTCGGAGAGCGTCAGGAAGCCGGCCTCGGCGAGGGCCTTCGCGGCCTTGGCGTTGTCGTCGAAGCGGAAGACGAGCACGGCCTTCTCGCCCTTGTGGAACGCGAAGGCGTAGCTGTACTCGATGTTGGCCCCCACCTTGTCCAGCGCCGCCATCACCCCGGCCATGCCGCCCGGACGGTCCGGCACGCACACGGCGACGACCTCGCGCACGTTCACGACGTGGCCCTTCTCGGTCAGCGTCGCCTTGGCCTTCTCGTGGTCGTCGACGATCATGCGCACGATGCCGAAATCGCTCGTGTCCGCAAGCGACAGCGTCGCGATGTTGATGTCGGCGTCCGCGAGGTCGCGGCAGATCTGCGAGAGCTGCCCCGGCTTGTTCTGGAGAAAGATCGAAATCTGGCGAATCTGCATGGCCTTGCCTCCTTCAGTTGAACATGAACTCGACGACGTCGCCGTCCTTCATCTCGTATTCCTTGCCCTCGGGACGCAGGACGCCGTGTTCGCGCGCGCCCGCCTCGCCGCCGTACTTCACGTAGTCCTCGTACGCGACGACCTGCGCACGGATGAACCCCTTCTCGAAGTCGGTGTGGATGACGCCCGCGCACTTCGGGGCCTTCCAGCCCTTGCGGAACGTCCACGCGCGCGATTCCTTCGGCCCCGCCGTCAGGAAGCTCGCGAGGCCAAGCGTCTCGTACGCGAGCTTGATCGTGCGGTCAAGCGAACTTTCCGAAAGGCCGTAGCTCTGCAGGAACTCCTTCGCCTCGTCGTCCGTGAGGCCCGCGAGATCGGCCTCCATCTGCGCGCAGATGACGACGCATTCGCACCCCTCCTTCGCCGCGTAGGCCTTCAGCGCCGCGACGTGGGGGTTGCCCTCGCCCGTCACGTTGTCGTCCGCCACGTTCGCGCAGAAGATGACCTTCTTGTCGGTGAGGAAGTGAAGCTCCTTCAGGACGTTCAGGATCGGGTCGCCGTCCGCACGCGGGAAGGAACGCACGGGATGCCCTGCCTCCAGGTGCTTCAGCAGCGCCGCGCACGCCTCGGCCTCAGGCCGCAGCGGCGGCTTCGCCTGCGCCTCCTTCTTCACGCGGTCGTAGCGCTTCTGCAGCTGCTCCATGTCCGCGAGGACCAGCTCCGTCTCGATGACCTCGGCGTCGCCGACGGGGTCGATCGGGGCGGACTTGTTCCCGCCCTCCTGCACGTGGATGATGTCGTCGTTCTCGAAGCAGCGCACGACGTGCAGGATCGCGTCGCATTCGCGGATGTTCGCGAGGAACTTGTTGCCGAGGCCCTCGCCCTTGGACGCGCCCTTGACGAGGCCCGCGATGTCGGTGAACTCGACCGTCGCGCGGATGACCTGCTCGCTCTTCGCCATCTTCGCCAGCGTGTCCAGCCGCGCGTCGGCGACCTCGACGATCGCCGAGTTCGGCTCGATCGTGCAGAACGGATAGTTCTCCGCCGCCGCCTGCTGCTTTTTCGTGAGCGCGTTGAAGAGCGTCGACTTGCCGACGTTCGGCAGACCGACAATGCCAACTGAAAGTCCCATTTCTGATGTCCTCCTAGACGAAATTTCCTGTTTGAAATCCTACGCCGGACGCTTTTCCTTGATGGTGGGCGCCGGCGGCTTGTTGTAGACGCGCGAATTCGGCGGCACGGACGCGATGATCCAGACGCTGCCGCCGATTTCCGAATCGTGCCCGATCGTGGTGTTCCCGCCGAGGATCGTCGCGCCCGCATAGATGACGACGTTGTCCTCGACGTTCGGATGACGCTTGATGCCCTTGACGAGCGCGCCGGTCGCCGGGTCCTTGTCGAACGAGAGCGCGCCGAGCGTGACGCCCTGGTAGAGCTTCACGTTGTCGCCGATCACGCACGTCTCGCCGATGACGACGCCCGTGCCGTGGTCGATGAAGAACCGCTCGCCGATCGACGCGCCGGGGTGGATGTCGATGCCCGTCTTCGAGTGGGCGAGCTCGGACATGATGCGCGGGATGATCGGCACCTTCAGCCGATAGAGCTCGTGCGCCAGCCGGTGGATCGTCACGGCGTAGAGCCCCGGATAGGCCATCACGACCTCCATCGGGCTCGTCGCCGCCGGGTCGCCCTCATAGGCGGCCTGCACGTCCGTCTCGACGAGGCGCTTCACCTCCGGCAGCCGCGCGAGGAACGCGCCGACGACCGCCGCCGCGTCCCGGTCGGGACACAGCAGCTCGATCTCCTTCTCCAGCTCCGCCGCGATCAGGGTCGCCGTGTCCTTCGCGCCCAGCTCGCCGTAGACGCACGGGTGGAGCAGGGCCAGGCCCCGCTTCACGATGAGCGCGATTCTCTGTGGCAATGTCATGTTCAGCGCGTATTATACCAAACGGAGCCGCCTCCCGGCGCAGAAACGTGCGGCGGTCGCCTCATTCGGACAGCAGACGATCCTCGAACGGCTTCAGCGGACGCCCCCGCAGAAACGCGCCGCCGTCCATTGCGGACGAGCCCTCCGGCTTCACTTCCGTCAGCAGGAGCGCCGTGTCGCCGCACTTGACGACAGGCCCCAGCCGGTCGAGCCCGATGACCGTCCCCGGCGCGGCGTCCGCGCCCTTCGCGTCGGGAACGCGAACGATCTTCGCGCGCGTGATGACGAGCCGCCCCAAAGTCCCCTTCTTGCGGAAGCGCGGCGGCAGAAACGTGTAGCAGCCCGGCCACGGGTTGTAGGCGCGGACGCGCCGCTCGATCTCCAGCACCGGGCGCGCCCAGTCCACAAGCCCATCCGTCTTCTTCAGCTTCTTGACATAGGTCGCCGCCGCAGCATCCTGCGGCACCTCCGGCGGCAGCGCATGGCGCGACATCAGCTTCAGGGCCTTCGCGAGCGCGACGCCGCCGGCAATCGCGAGGTCGTCCATCAGCGCGCCGCCCGTCGTGTCGGGGTAGATCGGCTCGAAGCTCTGGAGCATAATCGGCCCGTCGTCGAGGCCGACGCCCATCCGCATCACCGTCACACCCGTCAGGCGGTCGCCCGCCTCTAGCGCGGCGACGACCGGCGCCGCGCCGCGATACTTCGGCAGCAGCGAGAAGTGGCAGTTGACGCACCCGCAGAGCGGCAGGTCGAGGAGCGGCTTCTTCAGGATCTGCCCATAGGCGACGACGGCGATCACGTCGGGCTTCTTCGCGCGAATCCACGCCATCGGCTCGTCGTCGTTCACCCGTTCGGGCTTGATGACCTCGGTCAGGCCATGGCTCGCGGCAAACTTCGCAAGCGCGCACGGCACAATCTCCTTCGCGCGCCCCGCCTTGCCACGCCCAGCCGGACGGTCCGGCTGCGTGACGATGCCGACGACCTCCAGCTCGTCCTCGCGCAAGATGGCGTGAAGACATTCGGCCGAAGCCTCGGAAGAACCCATGAAGACAATGCGCATAAAGGCAGGGGCTTACTTCGCGACCGGCTCCATCCGCAGCGTCCAGGCCGTCTTCTCGATCGGGAAGACGTACTTCTTCATCGGCTCCGGGCCGCAGCTCGCGCCGCCGAGGCCCGTCTGGCGCACGTCGAGGTTGAGGCAGACCTCCGGCCGCGCGACGAGCGGCGCGCGGAAGCGCTGCTGGCCGTTGCGGTGCCGCGCGAACTCCATGTCCTCCCAGCCGTAGTGCAGGGCCTGCACGAACAGCGGCTCGGACGCCGAGAAGCGCACGCCCGTGCCGTCCTTCGCCGTCAGGCTGACCCAGCGGACATCCGTCTTGTAGCCGTTGTCCTGCGGGCGCACGTAGTCCTCGAACTGCTCCGTGACCGTCGACCGCCAGCGGCCGAGGAACGAGCCGGAGTTGCGGTCGACGTAGTTCTCGCGCGGGCCGCGTCCGTAGTACTCGATCGCCTCCAGCGCGGGGTCGAGCTTGAGCGAGAGGCCGAGGCGCGGCAGCGCGGGCGGCATCGTGCCGTGCGGCGTCACGACGTTCGCGACCGTGATTGCGCCGTCCGCGCCGAAGCTCCAGGCGGCCTCGTGCGTGAAGCCGGCCGACTTGCGGCCCGTCACCTCCGTCGTCACGACGACCTTTCCGTCGCGCACCGCGAGCGGCCGCGCATGGTAGCGGAGCTGCGTGAGGCCGCGCGAATAGACGCTGCCGCGCTTCAGGTTGTCCGACCACGCGGCGCCGCGCCGCATCCAGATGTCATTGTCGGTGAGCGCGCGCAGGCAGGAGAGCTGCGGCCCCGCGACGAGACCCGGCGCCGGGTCCTTCAGGATCGTGCGCCCGTTCATGACGAGTTCGCAGAGCGTGCCCGACGCGCGACAGAAGACGGCCTTCGTCGGCCCCGCCGTGACGGTCACGGCCTTGTCGGCCTCGTCGATCGTCACGCCGGGCGGCGTGACCACAGAACCCGCAGCCGACGGAGCCGCAGAACCCGTAGCCGCCTGCGCGAAGTTCCAGCCCGTGCCGAGCGCGACCTGGTCACGCGCGACGACCCAGCCCTTCGGCACGAGCGGCGCCTCGGCCTTCGTCGCGAACGCGAAGTTGACGAAAATCTCCGCGCCGGGCTTCGCGGCGGCGAGCGCCTCGGCGAGGCCGGGCACGGTGAAGCGGCAGCGCTTCAGCGGCTCGACGGCCGGCGTCTCGAACGCGCCCGACTTCGTGACGGTGCCGTCCTCGACAAGCTCCCACGTCGCGGCGTAGGCGTCCGCCCGCGTGAAGAGGAAGCGGTTCCAAAGCTCGAACACGACGGCGTAGGGGTTGTCGCCGGGCTTCGCCGAGCGCGTGACGACGAGGTTGCGTTGGACGTGCGCGACCTCCACAAGCTTCGCCGAGATGTTGCGGAACGGATCGACGATGCCGTTGTCGCAGAACGGCCCGTCGTTCGGCTGCTCGTCGAAGTCGCCGCCGTAGGCGAGGTAGCGCGCGCGCGCGCCCGTCTTCGGGTCGATGCGGTCGGTGTACTTCCAGACGGCCTGGTCGACCCAGTCCCAGATGCAGCCGCCAATCAGCGAGTCATAGCGGTAGAAGGCGTCCCAGTATTCCTTGAAGTTGCCGACCGCGTTGCCCATCGCGTGCGCGTACTCGCAGAGGAACGCGCACTTGCGGGGCGAGTGGTCGCCGGAATCGACGAAGCCCTCGCCGCCGGACTCCTTCTTCATCGCGCCGTCCCCGGTGTCGCCGAACTGGCCGCGCGCCTCCAGCCATTCGACGGACGGGTACATGCGGCTGTCGACGTCCGCATCGGCGTTGCCGCGCTCCCAGTGGACGGGCCGCGTCGGGTCCAGCCCCTTCACGGCGGCGATCGCGTGGCGGAAGCAGTCGCCGTGGCCCGTCTCGTTGCCCATCGACCACATCGTGACGGACGGGTTGTTGCGGTAGAAGACGCAGTTGCGCTCGTTGCGCTCGACGATCGAATGGTTCCATTCGGGATGGCGGCCGAGGCCGTTCTCGCCGTAGCCCGGCTCGTGGCCCTCGACGTTCGCCTCGGCGATCACGTAGATGCCGTAGCGGTCGCAGAGGTCGTACCAGCGGTGGTCGTTCGGGTAGTGCGACGTGCGCACGGTGTCGATGTTGTAGCGCTTGAAGAGCGTGATGTCCTTCATCATGTCGTCCAGCGTGACGGTGCGCCCGTTGTCGGGGTTCGTCTCGTGGCGGTTCACGCCCTTGAACTTGATCGGCTGTCCGTTGACAAGGAAGCGGTTGCCGACGATCTTCTGCTCCTTGAAGCCGACCTTCTTCGCGCGGATGTCGTCGCCCTTCCGGATGACGAGCGTGTAGAGGTAGGGATCCTCCGCCGACCAGAGGCGCGGGTTCGCGACCTGGAGCGGCGCAAGGCCGCAGGTGAACGTGCCGACGAGCTTGCCGTCCGCGTCAAAGAGCTTCGCGTCCGCGAGGTCGCAGCCCGCAACGTTCACGCGGCCGAACGCATAGCTCGCGGTCGAGAGCTCGGTCTGCACCGTGAAGTCCCAGATGCCGTCCTTTGGCTTCGCCCAGAGCGTGACGTCGCGGAAGATTCCGGAAAAGCGGAACATGTCCTGGTCTTCGAGGTAGCTGCCGTCGCACCAGCGGTAGACCTCGACGGCAAGGAGGTTCTCGCCGTCCTTCAGGTAGGGCGTGATGTCGAACTCGGAGGGAAGCTTCGCGTCCTCGGCGTAGCCGACCTTGTGCCCGTTGACCCAGACGTAGTAGGCCGAGTACACGCCGTCGAAGCGCAGGATCACGTCGCGGCCCGCCCAGTCCGCCGGCACGGTGAACGTCGTGCGGTAGGACGAGACGGGGTTGTAGTCGCGCGCGTCCGTGTCGCGGTCGCGGATCGTCGGGGCGGCGATGTCGCGCTTCGGGTCCCAGGCGTGCGGGTAGCGGACGTTCGTGTAGCCCGGCGTACCGAAGCCGCGCATCTCGACGCAGCTCGGCACGTCGATCGTGAACCAGGCCGAGTCGTCGAAGTCAACCTGCCAGAAGTCCTTCACGCGCAGGTCGGGATTGCCCGCCCACGAGAACTTCCAGTCGCCGTTGAGGCTCTTCTTGTAGGGCGTCTCGGGCTCAAGGGCGTCCGTGAGCGCGGCCTCTTCGCTTGCGAGCGGCATCGAATACGTGCGCGCCGGCAGGCGGTTGATGGAGTTGACCTGGAGGTTCTCCCAGTCGTTCGTCTGCGCGCCCACCGCCGCGCCGACCAGCAGCGTCGCCGCAAGTGTCGTCGTGAATTTCATCCGTGTGTTGCCTTTCTTGTTTCCAATAAAGGTTCGTATGATACCAAAACTTCGCCGCCGCCGTCTAGCCAAGCGGACGACACCCCCGCGCAGAGGCGGGCGGATTACCGGGCGGATGAGGCGTTGCGCGACCAGCCGGCCTTCAGCACCCGCAGCAGCGAGTCGTTGATCGGGAAATCCGTGCCGTCCTTGCGCATGGCATGAAGCGCCATGGTGTTCGGCGCGGTCGTCTCCCGAAAGTTCCAGTACGTCCAGCTGAACCCGTATTCCTCGAACAGCCGGATGCGCCACGCCGTGTCCTTCGCCTGCTGCCGTCCGTCCCCGACTTTCTCGACGGCGAACTCGCCGACATACAGCGGCACCCTGTGCTTCCGCTGAAAGGCCACCATCGGCTGAATCGCCTTGCGCAGACTCTCCGGCGTGCTGACCGGCGTACCGCAGACGCTCGCCGCCGCGTACGTGTCGCCGGTTGCGTTCTCCAGCCGCATCCAGCCGCACAGACGCCACGTCACGGCGCGCCCCGGCAGCTTGACGCGCGGGCCGATCCATCCGTTGAAGGCGCGCGTGCCCGCGACACGCAAGGCACCCGGCCGCGCATGTCCGACCGTCTGGTCGTATGAGGCGACCGACGTCGGCTCGCGCTCGGCCACGAAACCTTCGGCGTCCGCATCAAATCCATGCCGCGCGAGGACTTGCCCTCGTTCGTCAACCAGTTCGATATCGTCGAACCAGGCCGTGCCCGCATTGGCGGTCGAGCGCAGCAGCACCGCCATGTCCGTCTCGTTTTCGCCGAACGTCAGCTCCCGCTCAAACGGCGTCCAGTCACACGTGCCACGCGCACCCGCACCTTCGCCCGCGTTGCGCAACCAACCGCCGTTCACCCCGCCGCCCTCGTAGAAATGGAAGGTGTAGACGAGGTTGCGGTCGTCCAGGACGTTCGCATCGCCCAGACTCGTGGCGTTGGAGAAGTCGTCGCCCGACACGACGATAACCTTGTCCGGATCGACCTGGCGGATCTCCGCAAGGGCCTTGCGCTGAAGCGTGATCAACGCCTCGGGACTTCCCTGCTGCGTGTCGGGCTCGTTCAGGATCTCATACGCGGCCAGCGCATTGCGCCCCAGGTAGCGCGTCGCCAACGCGCGCCAGATCGACAGGAAGCGAGCCTGGTTCGCCTCGCTGCGCCAGAGCCCGTTTGTGCCGCCGCGCGTATGGGCGAAGACGTTCTGACCGCCCGGCGCGACGTGCAAGTCCAGAATGACGTATTGTCCGTATTTTTCGGCCCACGACAAGACCTCGTCGATGTCGCGGACGCCCTTTTCCCGCAAGGTTCCCAACCGGTTCGGGTCTTCGATCTGCTCGTCGGTGACGGCTAGCCGCAAGACATTGGCGCCCCATTCCGCCTGCCGCCGCATGTCGTTTTCCGTGTAGACCGTCCCCGCAGCCTGCCACCAGCCCCAGTTGATGCCTCGCAGCGTAATCGGCCGGTCGCCCGCCCAGAGCCGTTCGCCCTCGACACGGACAGGCGGCAGAGCCGCGACGTCTGGCCTCAGATACCGCACGTGCACGTTATAGACCTTGATGCGTCCGCAATTTTGGGTCGTGTACAGCGGCGGCGGATTCGCGGGCGCGTCCGCATGGAAAAAGACGAACGCCTCGCGCAGGATCACGTTGTCGCAGTCCTCGAAGACGAAGAGCGTCTGCGGCTTCGCGCAATGGTACTTGCCCCAGCCCAGATGGATGACCGTGTTCGTCAGCCCGCTGATGCGAATCGGCAGCGGCTCGTTGTCGAGGCTGATGGGCGCATTCGGGAACGCCAGAAGCGAGAGTCCGTATTCGTCGGGATGGTCTCCGATCATCCACTCCTCGCCCGTGCCGATCGGCGGCAGCGGCAGCTTCCGCCGACTCGCAAGGGTCGGCCCAATTCCCGGAAACGGCTTCTCGACAATCCGATTCATCTCCTCCGCCGAATAGCGGGCACCCGTCAGCGGCGGCGGATTCCAGTTCGGACGGTAAGCGTCAGGAACGGGCTTCGCCTGCGAGACGACAATCCACTCCTTTCCAGTGGCGTCCCGCTCGATGCGTCCGCCGCCCTTCACGACATTCTGCCGCATCAGCTGCTCGCAGACGCGCAGGAGATCGGCGAAGCGATAGTCGCTGTAGGAGAACGTGCGGGTGCCGTCGAGCGCCGAGACGTATTCGGGCGCAATCGCCCGTGTGCCGAGCGACGTCAGCAGAACGCCCGCCGCGCTGGCCGGGTTGCAGTCCGAGTCCCAGCCACACTGCATGGCGACCTTGACCGTCCGCGCGAGGTCGCCCCCGCCATAGAGGAGGCCCATCAGCAGAAACGCGCCGTTCGGCTTGACGTCTGAGCCGGGCTGATCGATCCGTCCGCGATGGTAGTGCGGATCGTCGATGTACTTCGCCACGACCTTCCGCCAGCACGCCCGCCAGTCGGTCGGGAACGCGCGATGCCACGCGCGGACGTCCCGCACCATCTCCGCAAAGTGCGATTCCGGCGGCACACAGGCAAGGCCCGCATCGATGATCGCGTCGATGTCGCGGGTGAAGAACGCCTCGGCGTACATGCCGCCCATGAACGCCCCGGCCCACACGCCGTCGCCGCTGTTCATGAGCGTGCCGAAGAGCCGCGACAGCTCAATCGTCCGCTGCGGCAATCCGGGCGCGATCAGCCCCGCGTAGTCGCTCTCGATCTGGTAGTCGATGTTGTCCGCACAGGCGTTGTAGCGCGGATGCCCGCAGTCGGGCGGCGCAATGCCGCGCCGCAGGTTGTCGCGCCCGGCCCAGTTGGCCGCGCACAGGACGAACGTCGCGTTCGCATAGTCGATTCCGGCCTGTTTCGGGGAGACGTCGAAGCCGTACCGCTCCAGCGTCCGCAGGAAGGTCATCTCCACGAACAGGTCGTCGTTGTCGAAGCCGCCGTTGATCATGCCCGGCTCCCAGGCCGGAACCTTCTCGTCGGGAATCGGCTCGCCCTGATACCTGAATTCCGTCGGCAAGCCCCACTGGACGCCGATCATCTGCCCCAGCCACCCGGCCTTCATCTTGTCGCGCCAGTCCTCCACGGACAGCCGACGCGCGTCCGCGTCGGCCGCGCCCAAACGGCAGGCCATGCCCGCGAGCAGGCCCGCCACGAGAAACGTCTTCATCATCGTTCTGCACCCTTTCTCGTGTCCGTCATTCGGCCGCCACGGGACAGACTACGCGGAGCCCGAAGAAGTTCTTCTGCAATTCGTCCGGCAGCGCCAGATTGATGCCCCACCGCGCGCTCAGGCGGCACCAGAACGCCTTGTTGCTCCAGCTTCCGCCGCGCACGACGGCAAACCCGTTGTCGGCAATCGCCGCGCCGTCCGACTGGGCGAGGTTGTCGTCCACGTATCCGCCGAGGCACCATTCCCAGACGTTGCCGGCCATGTCGTAAAGCCCCCAGTGGTTCGGCGCGTATGACCCGACGACGGCCGTTCCGTTCTCCGCCGAGCAGTCCTGTGCCGGCTCCGCACCGTCGGCGTAGCCGCCGTTCGCGAGGTAGCGCCCCGGCAGGTTCGCGTCCGGCGCATCGTCCTGGCCGGCGACGACGAGAACCGCCGCGCCGTTCCCCCAGCGCCCGTCGACGTCGCCCGCGCGGGCCGCGTATTCCCACTGCGCCTCCGTCGGCAGGTCAAAGGCGAGGCCCGTGCGCGTCCGCAGCATGCCGAGGTAGGAGGTCGGCGCGGGGTCGGCCGGATAGTCGACGGTCGTGTCGTTCCAGTTCCCGGCCGCCTTGCGAACCATGTAATAGCTCACGCGCTCGACCGGACGCATCGCGTAGTCCTGCACGTTGTTGAAGTACGAACAGCGGAAGTTGCCGTTGTCGTTGTCCTTCTCGGGAATCTCCCACTGCCGCTGCGTGATGGGGAAGACGCCAATGTAGTAGCTGTCGGACATCGTCACCTTGTGCGTCTTCTCGGTGTTGCCCCAGTTGGCGCTCCCCATCGTCCACGTGACGTCCTTCGCCATGATCTTGCGCAGCACGAGGGATGTCGTGCGGTAGTCGGCGTTCGCGAGCAGGCCGCCCGGCAGGAAGTCCTCGGACGGATAGTAGCGCTGCGTCTTCGGCTGCGCGCCGCTCGAGATGTCGACGACCAGGTAGTCCGGCGGATTGTCCAGCGCCCATGCCTTGACGACGGCGCGCGCACCGCCGTCCGCCACCCGGTGGCCCGGCCAGTCCGCGCTCGGGTCCCACCGGATCGTGTGCGCGCCGACGTCGACCCTCTTCCAGCAGTCGCCCGTGACGCGCTGAATGTGTTCGCCGCCGATGGACGACCAGACGCCGTTCGCGTCGTTCGTCTGGATGTCCAGCGTGATGACGGCGGGCGCAGCGGCGAGCACATAGTCGACCGTCACCTTGCGGTGGCTGGTCTGATGCATCGTCACGGAGGTGATTTCAGGGGTGGGGGGGGGGGGGGGGGGGGGGGGGGGGGGG
>CAKURH010000075.1 GCA_934675625.1 uncultured Kiritimatiellota bacterium | reverse complement strand
GTCAGTATGCCATTATCCTTACTGAGTAGATTCCTTTCATTCTACAAGTTCAGCCAAGCTTGCTTGGCGCACCATGATTCGTATTCTCCTTTTAGGCTTTGAGGCTTGAAGCGCACCGCGCAAAATGCCCGCCGTCAGGCTTTCGTTTTCGCCTGCCAGGCGCCTTCCCGCGTTCTTCATGATGTGAAGTGTATCAAACAGAGCGGCAATCTGCAATATCCGAAAAAAGTAATCGACTATCTTTTTTTGAACCTTCCCCTCCGCAAACCCTACCACTCGAACCCTACCACTGGGGTCTGACACTCTTTATTGCGTCGGTCTGATCTCACGGCGCCGACTCGCCCGCGAAGGCCCTGAAGACACTCCACGACGCGAGCGCGCGCACGTAGTGGTGCCCGTACTCGGCCTCGTCGAACGGGTTCCGCCTCCGCCCGTCGTAGCGGTCGCGGACGTTACGGACGACGCGCTCGGCCTCCGCGCGGTCGCCGTCCCACGCCAGCAGCGCCGCGACCACGTACTCGAAGCCGGTCATCGACTCGCGGCAGTAGGGGAACGCCGTCTTCGGGCGTGTGCCCGCCGGATACCACGCCATGACGAGGGACTCCTCGTCATCCATCGCGAAGCTGCGCATCGGGTTGAACCGCTTCTCGCCCTTCCCCTTGCGGTTGCGGCGGAGAACCGCCTTCAAGGCCGTCTGCGCGTGCGCGCGATCGGCGACCGGCGCAAGCACCGCCGCACGGGCCGAGAAGTCGCCGAGCAGCTGGTCAATGAGACATCCCTTCCCAAGCTGAAAGTCCGGGTCGGCCTTGAAGCGCGCGCGCCGCTTCGGCTGGATCAGCGACGGCAGCACGTCCTCGATCCGGGTGGCCGGCATGACCTTCTGCTCGTAGTACTCGCCGTTGAAGAGGTTCGCCTCCGTCCACGCCTTTCCGCGCGCGGACAGCGCTCGGCAGTCGCGCGCGAACGCCGCGTCGCCGACGGCGTCCGCCATCGCCGCGCCGGCCTCCAGTGCCGCCAGGTAGAGGAACTGGATCTGCGGGTTGGGCCCGAAGTACTCGACGTCCATCGTGTTGTGCTGGCAGCCCTCCATAACGCCGTCGCGGTCGGCATCCCATCCCCTGGGCAGCCAGGCCGCCGCAATCGCCTTGCGAATCCTCGGCCACGCATGCCGCAGCCAGGCATCGTCCCGCGTCTTCCGCCAGTATTCGTGCGCCTTGACGATGCCGTTCATCTGCCCATCGGCGGCCGCGAGGTCGCTGGCGCGCGCCTCCGTCTCCAGCGGCAGCCCGACGCGGTACATGACAAGCCCGCGCCCGTCCATGGCCGGGCCGAAGAAGACGTCCAGCATCCGCCGCGCCAGCTCCGGCCAGAGATCCACGAGCGCGTGCTCGTAGCCCCAGACGTGCGTACAGTTCCCCGGACAGAGCCCGACGGTCTCGCCGCACCCCTCCCAGCCGTAGAAGTTCCCGTCCGACAGCCGGAAGCACGTCTCCGTGCGCAGCGTCGAGAGGTTGAAGAGCGCGGCCTCCTTCACGACATCCGGCGCGTCCGCCGCCAAGACGGAGCGGACGAACGCAACGGTCTTCGCCTCCAGCGCGGGCAGGCTGTCCAGCAGACGCCGCGCGGCCGTCTCGGCCGTCGGGAACTTCGTCGCGTAATAATTCACGCCGTCCATCCGCACGAGCGTGGCCGCGAGCGAGACCTTCAGCGGCCCGTCGGCGAGGCTGCGCACGCGCCAGCGGAACAGCGCCGCCGGGATGCCGCTCGCGTCGGCGTCATGCGGGACGAGGGGGTTCATCGCCTCCAACGTGACCGCCAACGGCAGCCCGGCATCGCGGAACGTCAGCGTCGCCAGCGGGTACGCCGCGCGGAAGACGACCGCGTCCACGTGCGGGAAGCCGGCCCCCTGTCCCGTCGCGCCCTGCGGCCCCTCGTATTCGGAATGCGGGACCGGTCCCTCCAGGATGCGGGCGACCTTCCGCCCCTCCGCCGTCTCGACGCGCACGGCGAAATGCGGCGCCCAATTCCCAAACCTCGGCGTGAAGCCCTTGTTCGGCGCGCCGCCGAGCTCCCAGTCGACGAGGGCGCCACGCCCCGAAAGCGAGACCGTGCCCGTGCCGATCCCGCCGAGCGGCATCTTCAGCCGCTCCAGGCTCGCGCCCTCGTAAGTCTTCAAGGCCGGCCAGTCGCCCCACGCCGCCCCGCACCACGCCAGCCCGCAGGCAAAGATTCCGGCGAGCGCCGTCTGGCGAATCCTCCTATATCTGATGTCAATTGCCATGTTCTCCTTCTCCTTCCATTTTTCGCGACGCGAGAAGGCCGCGCCCCGTAATCGCCACGTTCGTGACATTGAGGGCATAGACGAGGGGCGAATAGTTGAGACATTCGACACCCTCCCAGCTCGTGGGCACGGCCGGAAGGTAATCCGCCGGATTGTCCGTGAAGACAAGTTCCGCACCGTCCTCAAGGTGCAATTCGCAATTCGACTTCAGATGAACAGCGCCCGTCAGCCACGTGCCCGTCGGAACGGTCACACGTCCGCCGCCGGCCTCTGAACAGGCCGCGAGCGCCCGCGCAATCGCCGCCGTGCATTTCGTCCCATCGGGCTCTGCCCCATAGGCGTCAATCCTGAAGTCTCGTGCCGGGAACGTCGGCGCGACCAGCCTCGGCATGTCGAACGGCAGGTTTTCCGCCACCGATGCACCGCACACGAAAGCCGTCACGCAAAGCACAGCTGTCTTCATTCTTTTTCGCCGTGTTCAGGTCTGCGCGGACGCAAGACCGTCGCCGCGACTGTGCGCGGCACATCGTCTTCAGCCGCAAAGGCCACGGTCAGGTCGACGCATCCACCCTGTGGACGCAGAACCGCATCAACATACGTCGATTCGCCGACGCGCACGGCCTGAAACGCCGTCTCACGTCCATCGACCATCAGCTGTGCCGGTTGCGCGCCGTCCGGCAGAAGGACATGCGTCCGCACGGTTTCGGCCGGACTTCTCAGCCGGTAACGCAACCCCTCCGCCGTGCGGACATAGCGGACATCCACGTATTTTCCCGAGACCTCGTAGCCCGTCACGTAGCGTAGCTCCTCGTAGGGCGTCACCGCCCAGCGCGGCGCGAAGGCCATCTCGCGATAGCCCTTGTCAAGGTCGCGAATCCCCGCAAGGCCCTCGTCGACCGCGCTCAGCACCGCCGCCGCGCCCCAGCCGCTCGGCCCTCGTCCCTGCGGCGCACGCGTCTGCGGATGGTAGAGGAAGTGGAGCTGCCCGCCGTTGTCCTTCACAAGGGCCATGACACGGCAGAGAATGTCCCAGCCGTAGGCCTCGAAGCCGCTCTCGAACGCCCCTTTCGCCAATTCGCCGGCCGTAATCGGGCAGATCGCCCCGTTCACGTACTCGCCGCAGGGGACGCCGCCGCCCGGCGGCCCGAAGTCCGGCGCGTAGGGCGGATCGATCGTGAACCACTCGGCGAACGCCGCCGTCGTGTCACGCCGACGACGGTATTCCGAAATCACCGCGTGCCGCTCCTCCAGCGACAGGATGCCGCGATTGAGGGCATAGGCGTCCGAGAGCGACAGACGCGCGGTCTCGTGCGCATCACGCGCCGCAAAGCCGTCCGTCGGAGCCTGATGCGTGAAGAAGCGTCCGTTCCAGAGCTGGCTCATGATCCGCTCCTTCAGCGCCGCCGCACGCCGCTCCCAGACGTCGGCCTTCTCCGGTTCGCCAAACCGGCGGCGCAGACGCGCGAGCGTGCGCATGGCCGCGTAGACCCCCGTGTTGTCGCCGTGCATGACCGCCATCGGCGTCAGTCCGGGGACGATTTTCCGAATGTCGCGGCCCGTTTGGGGATCGGCCACGAACGTGAAGTCCCACGTGTCGATCGTGTAGCCGCGCTTGACAAGCCCGCGCGCCGCGTCCCAGCGTTTCGGATCACTCGTCATGTAGTCGAGCCCCTTCTCCAGGCGCGGCAGAGCCGCCTTCAGCCAGTCGTCGTCGCCCGTCGCCCGCCACGCGCGCTCGCAGCCCTCGGCCATCAGGTATTCGATATCGGCCTCCAGCTCAAAGCGGACGAGCGAAAGGAAGTCGTCGGGATAGAGCCGCCGACAGTCTGCCGGCACGCTTTGCCAATGCTGACTGCGGTCGAGCGGCAGCACCATCTCGAAAAACTGCCCGTCCGCGCGCTGCGTGTCAAGAATGAAGTCGAGGAAGCTCGTCAGGTCGTGCTCCCAGTGGCAGAAGGCCTTCGACTGGTGGATGTGGTCGCGAATCCAGTTGATCGAGCAGGTGAGCGCGCGGCCGTCCACGAAGACCTTCCGGCGATCCGCCTGCACGACCTTCCGAAGCGACCAGAGAAACGTCCCGAATTCGTTGTCGGTCGTCGTCGCGACGCCGGGAACCGCGAACTCTCCGCTGTTCGAGCTGCCGCAGCGGCGTTCGCCGACCCGCATGCGCGGCAGGGCGTGGCGAAAGGGAATTTCGTCCACAGCCGCCTCAGTCCCCCGACGGAAGCCCTTCAGCAGCGCGCGCTTGCGCGCCGTGTCGCCCTTCGCCGGACGGATGTGCGACGGATCGGTGTCGTAGAGCGCGCCCGGCTCCTTCTCCACGTCCCACGGTGGCCACTCGCGGAAAGCGTGGTACGTCCAGTCCCAGCCATACTCCTCGAACAGCTCGATGCAGTCGTTGAGGTAGGCGTCCGCGTTCCTCACCCACGAGATGCAGCTGAACTCGCCGATGTAGACGCGCGCATCGGGGTGGGCGAGCGAGAAGTCGATGATCTCCTTCATCGCCACGCGGAGCTGATCCTTGTCCCACCAGACGCCGTTGATGTAGTTGAGATACGACCAGCGGACCTTCCACTGCGTGCCGACGCCGTAGTGCGTGAGGCTGTGCGGCGAATAGAAATGCGGCGAGTAGATGACATTCATTTCCGGCGGGTAGTAGGTGACGAGCGATTCGGTGATGACGGGCGTCGCCGCGTCGACCGCACGGATCTCGGCAACAGTCTCCGCGAAGACGCGCTGCCACGTCCGCGTCGAGCAGGACGGCTCGTTGAGGATGTCGTAGCCGTAGACGGCAGGATCGCCCCCGAAGCGCGTCGCAATCATCCGCCACGCGCGGCGGAGAAGCGTCGTGTCGTAGCCCTCAGGCACGACGTTCGCGGCGTGCTTGGTCTTCTCCGTGCGCGGCCCGCCGTGCAGGTCGAGGCACGCCTTGAGCCCGTAGCGGCGGCAGCGGTCGAGGTGGACGGCCGTCTCGTTCAGCCGGTTGGAGAGCGCCAGGAGGTAGTCTTCGTCCGTCGTGATGCCCTTGGGCGGGACGGAAATCTGGAGTCGGATGAGGTTCGCCCCCCAGTCCCGCAGCGTGCGGAACGCGTCCTCCGAGAGATCGCGGCCGCTCATGACGCCGCGCCGCGCGCCGGGACGCGCACGGCCCGCCCAAGGGCCGCGCGGAATCGCGTCCGCCGCCGGGTTCGACGCCGGGGGGCGCACCTCGTCGTCCGGCACCTCACGCGCGCGCCAGATCGTGATGTCATCCACCCAGAGCTCGCCGCGACACTGCTGGAGCGTGACGACCATCGCGAGATTCGAGACGTTCGGCGGAATGACGTCCACGAGCGACCACGTCTTCCAGTCGAACGTGCCGAATTCGGAAGCAAGCTTGCGCCAGGCCCGCCGACGGCGAACATTGGTCGCCGCCGGGTTCTCGTAGTGGATCATCAGGTTCGGCCCGCAGAAATGGTATTCGCCGCGCTCGACGCCGATGCCCTTCACGCGCGCCTCGACGAGAATCGGCCCCGCGATCTTGGACACGTCGAGCGGCATCGTGAAGTTGCGCGTGCCGACGTTGTTCGTCGAGAGGCAGTGCAGCGCACCGTCGACGCCCTCGTCCGGCGCGTAGCTGGTGCCCTTGATGAGATCCTTCGCGAACGGCTTCATCGACTCCGGCGAGAAATCCATCCGCCAGAGCTGCTCCTCCTTGACCCAAGCGGCCTCGGCGACCGCCGCAAACCCGACGGCAACCGCCGCCGACACGATTTTCTTCAGCACCTTCATCAATCTTTCCTTTCTTATCGGAGAATCAGGAAAATGCCGGTCTCTGGCGCCCAGCACTCGTAGCAGCCGACGTCGAGCGTGTACGAGCCGGCGCCATCGTCATGCACGCGCGGGTTGCCCGCGAGGTCGAGCGTTCCCGCGAACGCGGCAGCGTCCACGCCCTTCTGCCGTGCCGGCGATGTGCGGCGAAGCGAATAGTAAGGAAATCCCGGACGCTTGCCGGCGTTGAAGCCCGGTCGCCGGCTGCCGAGCGCAAGGCTGTCGCCCGCATCGGCGAAGGAGGTCACGTCATCCGGTTGGCTGTTGACGCCGTAGACGCACGCGCGAATCGTCAGCATCGAGTCGTCCTTGACGCGGTGCAGAAGGTCGGACGGCGTTCCGTCGACCGTCCTGTTGCCGGAGAGAAGGCAGTTCACGAGCGAACAGTCATAGACGAATCCATTGCCCGCGAACGTGTTGCCCACGACCGTGCAGTTGACGAGGCGACAGTTGAGAAAAGGCGACGCCGAACCCTCCGCCGGAGCTTGGCAGCCGCGAATCAGGCAGTTCGTGAGCGCAATGCCCGGCTGGGACGGATCGCCGCCGAAGAGCGAGTTCCGAATCGGCGCAATCGCGTCGAAGACGCAGCGTGTTGCGCTCGCGCCAAGGGGGCCCGACGTCAGCGCGCCGTCGGTGAAGAGGCTGTCTTCGGCATCGCAGCCGCTGGCCGCCCACGAGGCGATTTTCCCGTTCGAGAGGCTCGGATTGTCGTAGTTCGCCCGCAAGTTGTCGTAGAAGCGGCAGCGCACCAGCCGCCCGCGTGCCGCCGTGCGCCGATTGTCCACCAGCATGCCGCCGCGATTGCACGGCGAATTCGTGAAGACGCAGTCGTAAAGCTCAAGGCCGAGGGCCGCGCGCTCCGACACGACGACCAGGCCCCACCCCCTGTTGGTGCAGATGTTGTCGCGAAAGACCGAATCGCGGACGACGCCGCAGTCCAGAAGAATCGAGCCGGATACGCTCGGCAGGTCCGGGCCGTTCGCGACGAACAGGCAGTTCGAGATCGACTCGACGCCGTAGCCGACGCCTCCGCCATAACTGGAACCCGCCGTCTCCGTCACATTGCTCGAAAACGTGCATCCGACGAACTGCCCGCCGGACACGGCACCACCGAAGAACTTCGCGCGGTTCGCGACGAACGTCGAATCGACGGCCGTCGCCGAGGACGTCGCGCCACCGCGATTTGCCGCCGCATTGGCCTCGAACCAGCAGTTGGTGGCGCGAATCCCCGAGGCCGCACCGCCATTCTCGCCCCTGTTTCCGATAAAGCGGCAGTCGACGTACGTGCCGAACTCGGCGGCTCCCGAACTCGCCGACCCGACACAGTTCGTCAGCAGGGTGCCGATGCAGGAAATGCCGTCGCCATACAGCGCCGCCCGACCCGACAGGCAGTCGCGAATCACGCAGTCGGCAATCCGACAGGCCTGCGAGGTCGCGTTGATGACCGCGCCGCGATAGGCGAGCGTGTCGCCCAGGCCCTCGACCTGATATCCGGCGCCGAAGTTGCGCAACGTGAGATTCGAGACGACAAGCCCCGCCTGCGAGACGCTGTTGATGTAGAACAGCCGATACCCCTCGCCGCCGCCGTCGACGACAACTTCCTCGCGCGTCGCACCGGACTCGCCGCGCAGGGTGACGTTCTGCCTTGAAAGCTGAAGGCGGTTCGTGATGACCGCCGGATGCGCGCCGCTGCCGTTGACGGACATGAACGCGTCCGGGTGCAGCGAGAAGTCATACGTCCCTTTCGCAAGCGTCACGACATCGCCTGACGCGAGATTCGCAAAGGCGTTGGTGAGCGCGTCAAGGTCGCCCGCCGGAATCCGCCACTCGGCGGAAAACGCCGTCGCCGCCATGCCCGCGACAAGCGCAAGGGCCAGAGGCTTTACCCCCCCCCCCCCCCCCCCCCTGGGTGAGGCGTTGGACACGTGCAGACGATTGGTTGTGTTGCTTCAGTCTCATCGTAGGTTCCCTTTCTGAAAGAGTTCTGACATTCTTCATGATGTGAAGTGTATCAAACGGAGCGGCAATCTGCAATATCCGAAAAAAGTAATCGACTATCTTTTTTCGAACCCACCCCTCCGCAAACCTACCACTGGGGTCAGCCCCCTCCCATCGACTGTGTGTATTTGCTCACGCAAGGCACAAGGCGTTCTCTCTGCGCCCGCCTTGTGCCCCCTTTGCGGCTAAGACTTGAAAAGCGAAACACCGCTTAAATCACATTAAAGCCCCTTCAACAATCCTGCAACTTTGTTCCTTTGCCGCAAGGCGCGGCTGCGCCGCTGGCACAGAGGGGGCGCAGAGGATTCGAGTTTAGCTGAGGCCTCACCACGGAAGAATGCCGAAACCGCATCAGCGAGTTATCTTCGTCAACAACTCATGAATCAAGCGACTTATTGACGACTATAAGGCATTTTCAGCCTCATCCTTGTCACTAACTCGGCCTTATGGTATACTATTGACAAATTAATGAGGGGAAGAATGCCATGAACCTTCTTGGACGCACACGCGAAACGCAAGCACTCGACCGCGACCTTCAGAAAGACGAATCGCAGTTTGTCGCCGTCTACGGTCGCCGCCGTGTCGGCAAGACCTATCTCATCCGCGAGCATTTCCACAACCAGTTCTTCTTCTCTCACACGGGGCTGCGCGGCGGCAATCTCAAAAGCCAGCTCATTGCCTTCCGCGCGTCGCTCATGAAATGCGGCCACGAGAAATGCCCCGTCCTCGCGAACTGGCTGGAGGCCTTCGCCGAGCTGAACAGGCTCGTCGAGGCGGGTGCACCGGGCCGCAAGGTCATTTTCATCGATGAGCTGCCGTGGATGGACACGCCCAAGTCCGGCCTTGTCACCGGGCTCGAATACTTCTGGAACGCCCTGGCGTCGGCTCGGCCCGAACGCGACATCTTCCTTATCGTCTGCGGCTCGGCCTCGTCCTGGATCGTCAAGAACCTCCTGAAGAACACGGAGGGGCTTTACGGGCGCCTCACCGACCGCATCCAGCTCAAGCCGTTCTCCCTGTCCGAATGCGAAGCGTACGCCCGGCGACTGGGGCTCGACCTCTCGCGCGCGGAAGTCGCCGAGGCCTACATGGTCTTCGGCGGCATCCCCTACTACTGGAGCCTCCTGCGCCCGGACCTCTCCCTCGCCCAGAACATCGACGACCTGCTGTTCGCGGCGGACGGCAAGCTGCGCAACGAATTCGACTACCTATACGCCTCGATCTTCAAGAACGCCGAGCCGCACATGAAAGTCGTCGAGGCGCTGTTCGGAAAGAAGTCCGGCCTGACGCGCGAGGAGATCATCCAGGCGACCGGGCTCAAGAACGGCGGCAACTTCAAGACTGTCTTGGACGAGCTCGAGCAGTGCGACTTCATCCGCAGCTACTGCCCCGTCGGCAAGCGGACGCGCGGAACCGTCTACCAGCTAATCGACGACTACACGCTTTTCTACTACACGTTCATCCGAAACCGCCCGAAAGACGACGCGGGGTTTTGGCTCAACGCGCTCGACTCGTCACGCATCGCCAACTGGCACGGGCTAGCCTTCGAGCGCCTCTGCCTCCAGCACATCCGGGAGATCAAGCGCGCGCTCGGCATCGCCGGGCTTCAGGTCACCGCGCACGCCTGGCGCGGCGAACACGCCCAGATCGACCTGCTCCTGAACCGCTCGGACAGGACGATCGACATCTGCGAAATCAAGTATGCCGAGACGCCTTACGAAATCGACAAGGCGGAGCACGAGCGGCTTCTCGCCCGCAAGGCCGCGCTTCAGGCCTCGATTCCCGTGCGCCGCCGCTACCGTCTCGTCATGATCACGTTCGCCGGGCTCAAGCACAACAAGTACTGGAACGACATCCAGAGCGAACTCGTCCTCGACGACCTGTTCGTTGCCTGACCGCCCGTGCCATGAAACGAGTCGCCCTTCTGATGGAATCGTCGCTGGAAGTCTCGCGGGAGATCCTCGCGGGCATCATCGGCTATTGCCGCGCGCACGACCCGTGGCAGCTCGACTTCACGCCCGGCGGCATCGGCGACCAGCGGCTGCCGCGCGACTGGGAGGGCGACGGCATCATCGCACGCATCCCCAACGCGCGGGAAGCGGCCCGGCTCGCGGCCCACCCGGCGCCGAAAGTCCTCTTCGATCCGCTAGACGCCTTCATCGCGCCCGGCCAGCCGCTCGCCGCCTGCGTCCGCGTGGAGAACGACCACCGCGCCGTCGGCCGCGCCGCCGCCGACTACTTTCTCGCGCGCGGCTTCCGTCACTTCGCGTTCGCCCCCGCCGTCCTCTCGTCCAATCCGCAGATGCGCTACGCGACCGCAGCCGCGGCGGAGCCGAACTGGTCGCGCCTGCGACGTGAGGGCTTCGCCGAACGCCTCGCCGCCGCCGGGTTCGACCTGTCGACCTGTCCGCGCCCCAAAGGCCGCCGTCCGGCGGAAAGCTGGCACTTCGAGCGGGCGACCGTCGTGCGCTGGCTTCAGTCCCTGCCGAAGCCCGTGGCGATCTTCACGCCGCACGACGCGCGCGGCCGACAGCTCGTCGACGCCTGCCAGACCGCCGGCGTCTCCGTGCCCTACGCCGCCGCCGTGCTCGCCGTCAACGACGACGACACGCTCTGCGAGACCTGCCTACCGCCCCTGTCCTCCATCCGCCTCGACGCGCGTCAGGCCGGTTCCCGCGCCGCCGCCGCGCTGGACGCCCTGATGGCCGGACGGCGGGTGGCACACCGCCGCATCACCTATCCGCCCGCCCAGGTCGTCACGCGCGCCTCGACCCTTCAGATGCAGACGGACGACGCGCTCGTCATCGCCGTCCTGGAGCGCATCCGCGCGGCGGACGGCTTCTCCCTCCGCGCCCAGGAGCTCGCCAACGACGCGCACGTCACGCTGAAGACGCTCGAACGGCGCTTCCACGCGGCCCTCGGACGATCCGTCGGCAGCGTCGTCCGGGCCACCTGCCTCGACAGCGTGCGGCGGCTCGTCGAGACGACCGACCTGTCTTTCGCGGAAATCACCCGCCGCGCCGGACAGCTCAGCGCCTCGCACCTCGCGGCGGCCTTCCGCGCCCGCTTCGGCCACACGATGACCGCCGCCCGCCAAGACCCTGCGGCTACAAGTCGACAGAGTCGAGGTCTGCGTCTTCCCGCTTCGCGTCGTTCATCGCCTTGACGAGCTTCAGCACTTCCGCGACGGGCTCCACGAGTTCCACGGGGATGAATTCCTCGACCTTGACCTGGGCGTAGAGCGCACGGGCAAGTTCAACGTTCTCCATGAGCGGCACGCCTTCGCGGACGGCTGCCTCGCGGATCTCCTTCGCGACGGCGTCCATCCCCGCGCAGACGACCTTCGGCAGCGGCGCCTCGTCCGCCCGATAGCGGATGCCGACGGCGACGTGCGTCGGGTTGGTGACGACGACATCGGCCTTCTTCACCGCCTGCGCCGGCGGCTCGCCCTGCAGGATCTCGTTGCGGAACTGCCGCTGGGCCTGCTTCACCTCCTGCGAGCCCTCCATCTCCTTGTATTCGCGCTTCACCTCGTCCTTCGTCATCATCATCTGCTTGGTGAAGTTCCGCTGCTGGAAGAGCCGGTCGACGACGGCGATCACGACGTAGCCGAAGACCGTGTAGCACGCGAGGCTCTTCAGGATCGCCTTGAGGCACGGGAAGACGTCGTCCAGCGTGCCGTAGCACATCGGCAGCAGCGCCGGGATGGAGCTGAGGATGATCTTGTAGATGAGGTAGCCGAGGAACAGCACCTTGACCACGTTCTTCGCGAACTCGAAGAGGTTCTTCAGGCAGAAGATCTTCTTCGCCCCTTCCGCCGGATTGACCTTCTTGAGGTCGGGCTTCAGCGGCTCGAACGAGAGGAGGAAGCCGACCTGGACGACGTTCGCGACGACCCCGACCGCCGCCGCGAGCAGGACGAAAATGAAGGAGTGCTTGCAGACGACGACAAGCGCCATCTTGCCCGCCTCGCGCAGGGCGAAGGCGTCGTTCTCCTCGATGCGAAGCCCGATGTAGCGGATCAGGTTCGCGACGTCGTCCGTCAGCACGAGCGCCATCACGCCGACGACCGAAAGCATCACCAGCAGGATGGCGGTCGAGACGACGTCCTTGGACGTGCAGACCTGGCCCTTCTGCCGCGCGTCGCGCAGCTTCTTGGGCGTGGGCATCTCCGTCTTCTCGCCGCCTTCCGCCATGCCGCCTGTCCTATCGCGTGATGAGCGGGAAGTGGGTGAAGATGTCCTGCGTGTACAGGAGCAGCTCGCCGCCCATCCACGAGGCGGCGGCCATGATGGCGATGGAGATCGCGATGAGCTTCACCGCGAAGCCGAGCGTCTGCTCCTGAATCTGCGTGAGCGCCTGCAGCAGCGAGACGAGCACACCAATCACCGTCGCGACGGCAATCGGGATCAGCGAGAGCTGAAGCACCAGGATGAGGCACTTCTGCGCGTAGTCGAGGAGTTGAGCCTGTCCCATCGCGTTCCCCCCTACCGAATGTAGCTCTGGACGAGCCCCTGAATGAGGAGCGTCCAGCCGTTGACCATGACGAACAGGAGCAGCTTGAACGGCAGCGAAATCGTCACCGGCGAGACCATCATCATGCCCATCGCGAGGAGGATGTTCGAGATGATGATGTCAATCGCGATGAACGGCAGGTAGACAAGGAAGCCAATCTGGAAGGCGCGCGTCAGCTCCGAGACGCAGAACGCCGGCACCAGCACGAAGAAGCTCTTCGAGTCGACGACCGCCGGCACGGGCTCGCCCGTCGCCTCGTCCGTCGTCGCCCAGAGCCGTTCGGCCGTGCGCGCGAAGAACGCGACCTGGCGCTCGTCCGACTGCTTGACGAGGAAGTCGCGGAACGGCTCCGCCGCCCGCACCGCGAGATCGGTCTGGTAGAGGACCTCCGGCTTGTTGTCCTTCAGGCCCTCGCGCAGCAGGTCCCAGCTCGCGCCGACGACGGGCGCCATGATGTAGAAGCTCAAAATCATCGCGAGCGCGTTGATCACCATGTTCGGCGGAATCGACTGGATGCCGAGCGCGTTGCGGATCAGCTGCATGACAACGACGATCTTCAGGTAGCTCGTCGCGATCATCGCCACGAACGGCACGAGCGACAGGCCGACCAAGACGGCGATCAGGGCAAAGGAATCGGTCTGGAACATATCAGAAGACGGGTTTTTCGAGGGTACAGGTTTCTGTCGCGAACTTTTCCATGCCGCATATTATACCACAGCACGCCCGCCGCACGTAGGCGTCGTAGATGCGCGTCGCGTCAAAGACCTCTTCGCACATCCGCCGTGACGCGCCACGCGCGAGCGTCGCCGCCCGCCGCACGGCGTCCGCGAACGAGTCCGCGTCGCCCGCCCGGTACGCGACGCCGCAGCGGTAGCGCTCAAGCAATGCCGTCGATTCGCCGCCGAGCGACGAGACGATCGCAAGCCCCGCCCGCGCATAGTCGCAGAACTTGTAGGGTACGCCGACCCAGCTGTCCGCCGCCATCGGAATGACCCCCACGTCCGCCGCGGCGAGCAGCTTCTGCAAGGCGGCTTCGGAAAGAAGCCCGTGCACGCGCACACGTGGACAGGCGCAGGCGAACGCGCCGAACCCGGCGACGTCCAGCTCCAGCTCCGGGTGCGCCTGCACCGCCGCAACGACCGTCGCGAGGTCGTAGGTTCGCCCCAAGTTCCCCGCGTAGACGAGGCGAATCGGGGCTTGCGGGACGCCGGGATTCGGGCAGGGGAGACGCGAGGAGCGTGAGGGACGAGAGAGCGCGCAAGAGCCCATTTCGATCCCATGATAAGCCAAGTAGTAGTCGCTTCGCCCCGTCAGTTCGCGATAGCGCGCGCAGACGCCCGTCACGAGATCTGCCGCGCGATAGAGTCGCCGCGCCTTCCGCCGCAGCGGCGTCAGCAGCGCGTGCGCGAGCGGACGCAACCCGCGCGGCGCAAGGCGCTCGAACGTCTCCGGCCAGGCATCCATGACGTCCAGAACGACTTTCGCCCCGAAGTGACGCCCCAATGCGAGCGCCGCGTCGGCCGCCGACAGCGTGGGCACCGACGAGGCGATGAGGTCGGGTGCCTCGACGCCCGGCACGGTCGCAAGCCGCCGCCACGCGCGGGCGTAGGTCCCGTGGCTTCTGACGCGTGCCCAACTGACGTTGCGCGCGTAAGGGCGCGTCGGAATCAGGCGGACGTCAAACGCCGCCCCGTCGGACGGGTTGCCGACAAAGCGGCGCGGCGCTTTCGTCGCGTGGCTGAAGTCGCTCGTCCAGAACGTGACGCGGTGGCCGGCGCGGGCGAACGCCTCGCACATCAGCCAGAACCGCATCTTGCGCGAGCCCTCGCCCGGCAGGCTGTCGAACGGATTCTGAACCCAGACGACCATTTGGCGCGCGGGTCAGGCGTTCGGCAGGCTGTTCAGGATTGCCAGCACCTCGTCGCCCTTCTCCAGCGAAAGGTCGAGCACGAAATTGAGGCGCGGCGTGAACTTGAGGCGCACCTCGCGGTTGATGATCGCCTGAAACTTGCGCGCGTTGTGCTTCAGGTGCTGCAAGGCCGTCCGCTTCAGCGCGTCGTCGCCGAAGACCGAGACGCGCACCGTCGCGTCGCGCAGGTCCTTGCCGCACGCGACGCCCGTCACGGTGACGAGCCCCGGCGCAACCGTGTCGCCCTGCATCACCGTGAACATGCTCTCGGCGATGACGCGCTTCAACAGCGAATTGATTCGTTCAAGTCTGTCGACTGCCATGTCGCGCCCTCCGACTCACATCGCCTCGGCGAGGAGGTTGCCGAATTCCGAACACTTCACCTCGGTCGCGCCCTCCATCTGGCGGGCGAAGTCGTAGGTGACGGTCTTCGCGGCAATGACCTTGTCCATCGCGGCGATGATTCGGTCAGCCGCCTCCGTCCAGCCCATGTAGCGCAGCATCATCTCGCCGGAGAGGATGAGCGAGCCGGGGTTCACCTTGTCGAGGTTCGCGTACTTCGGCGCCGTGCCGTGGGTCGCCTCGAAGACGGCGACGCCCGTCTGGTAGTTGATGTTCGCGCCGGGCGCGATGCCGATGCCGCCCACGGTCGCCGCAAGCGCGTCGGACACGTAGTCGCCGTTGAGGTTCAGCGTGGCGATCACGTCGTATTCGGCCGGGCGCGTCAGGATCTGCTGGAGGAAGGCGTCGCAGATGCAGTCCTTCACGACGATGTCGCGCCCCGTCTTCGGGTTCTTGAACGTGCACCACGGCCCCTTGTCGATCAGCGTCGCGCCGTACTCGCGGCGCGCGAGCGCGTAGCCCCAGTCGCGGAACGCACCCTCGGTGAACTTCTGGATGTTGCCCTTGTGGACGAGCGTGACCGACTTGCGGTCGTTCGCGATCGCGTAGTCGAGCGCGGCGCGGACGAGCCGTTCCGTCCCCTCGAGCGAGACGGGCTTGATGCCGATCGAGGCCGTCTTCGGGAAGCGGATCTTCTTCACGCCCATTTCGCCGAGCAGGAACGCCTTGACCTTCTCGACCTCCGGCGTGCCGTTCATCCACTCGATGCCGGCGTAGATGTCCTCCGTGTTCTCGCGGAAGATCACCATGTCGGTCAGCTCCGGACGCTTCACCGGGGAGGGCACGCCCTTGAAGTAGCGCACAGGCCGGAGGCACACGTAGAGGTCGAGCTCCTGGCGCATTGCGACGTTGATCGAGCGGATGCCGCCGCCGACGGGGGTCGTGAGCGGGCCCTTGATCGAGACGAGGCAGTCGCGGCAGACGTCTAGCGTCTCCTGCGGCAGCCATTCGCCCGTCTTGTTGAACGCCTTTTCGCCGGCGAGGACCTCGCGCCACGCGATCCGGCGCGCGCCGCCGTAGGCCTTCTCGACGGCGGCGTTCCACACGGTCATCGCCGCGCGCGTGATGTCGGGCCCCGTGCCGTCGCCCTCGACGTACGGGATGATCGGGTTCGCGGGAACGTTCAGCTTCCCGCCCTGCAAGGTGATCTTTTCGCTCATGGCGCGTATTATACCATACTCCCGTGCGCGACTGCGGCCCCGCGCGGCCCTGCCTGCGACATTAGGGCAGCGTGACCGTGAACGTCGTGCCCTGCCCCAGCGTCGATTCACAGACGACGGAGCCGCCGTAGGACGTCGCGATGGCCTTGACGAGCGCAAGCCCCAGCCCGTTGCCCGGACAGTGCCGACTCGAGTCCGCCCGCCAAAAGCGCGTGAAGACGTGCGGGATGTCGTCGGCCGCGATGCCGCACCCGGTGTCCGACACGGCCAGCCGCACGCCGCCCCCCGGCAGCCGCGCGACCGACCAGGCGATCCGCCCGCCCGCCGACGTGAACTTGACGGCATTCTCCGTCAGGTTGCCGAGCAGCCGCTGGAACTTGGCGCGATGGCCCGAATAGCAGACGAGGCCGTCCGGCGCCGCAAAGGCCAGCTCGACGCCGCGATCCGCCGCCAGCGGACGAAACAGCGCGACCGTCTCCTCGACCAGCGCGGACACGTCCAGCACGACGCGCGGCGACGCCTCGATCTTCGCGTCCGTGCGGGAGATCTCCAGCATCACGTCGATCATGTCCAGCATGGCGGACGTCTCTTCCGTCACGGCATCGGACAGCGGACGCGCCCCGTCGCCGCCAGACGGCTCGCTCTCCGCCGCCAGCGCCAGGCGCGTCAGGGGCGTGCGCAGGTCGTGGGCGATGTTGTCCGTCAGCACGCGCAGCTCGTTCAGCGTCCGCTCGTTGTGGTCGCACATGAGGTTGAAGAGGCGCACGAGGTTCTCGACCTCCCGCACCTCGCCGTGCGCGGACACGCGCCGCGACCAGTCGCCGGCGGCGATCGCCTCGGCCGCCACCGCAATCGCGGCGAGGCGGCGTTCGAGCCGTGTGCCGAACAGGAACGCGCCCAGGCCCGCGAGCAGCGTCGCCAGCAGGGACGCGCCACCCAGCACGCCCAGGACGAGGAAGAAGAACGTCTCGTGGGGCGTGCCGTCGACCGCGACGACGATCACGTTCCCGTCCGGCAGGGACGTCGCGCAGCGGCGCAGGGCGCAGCGGCGCGCCCGGCCGCCAATCGCGACCAGCGTCCGCCGGATGCGCCCGTTCGCGCCGACTTTCGCGGCGGCCAGCATCGACTGGCGAATCGGCTCCGGCGTGGGCGTCGCGTAGATCAGGCCGCCCTGTCCGTCCGCCAGCAGCACGAAGAAGCGCGTGGTGTCGCGCTCCTCGGCGTCCTCGTCCATGTGCATGAAGAACGACTTGCCGGACTCGTCGCCGCGCTGCGATTCCGCGTATTCGGCGAGGAGGTCGTTCGTCACGCGCACAAGCGGCCGGGCCATCTGGCGCGTGAGATGCAGATAGGTGAGCGCAAGGACGACGCACGCGGCGGCCAGCGAGACGAGGCCGCCCGACAGGACGGCCTGCCGCGCCAGGCGCGTGCGCAGGCGGCGCTCAGGCTTCGCGCGGCTCAAGCACATAGCCGACCTTCCTTTCCGTGTGCAGGAGCCTGACGGACGCCCCGCCGTCGATCTTGTCGCGCAGGCGGCAGACGCAGACCTCGACGGCGTTGGTGTGCGGACTGAACGAGTAGTCCCACACGCGGTCGAGAATCGTCGTCTTCGAGACGACGCGGCCGCGGTTCCGCATGAGATACTCCAGAAGGCGCGCCTCCAGCGGCTGCAGCGGAATCTTGCGGCCGCCGCGCGACGCCCGCCGCGTCACGGGGTCGAACACGAGGTCGTCGACCCGCAGGTCGACCGGCCCCGCCGACGGCGTGGCGCGGCGCACGAGCGCCTGGACGCGCGCGACGAGCTCCGTGACCGAGAACGGCTTCGCGAGATAGTCGTCGCCGCCCGCCTCCAGCCCCGCGACCTTCGACTCGACGCTGCCGCGCGCGCTGAGGAAGATGACGGGCACGCGCTTCCCGGCGGCGCGGGCGCGGCGCACGAGCTCGATTCCGTCAAGCTTCGGCAGCATGACGTCCGTCACCGCGACGTCCCAGTCGTCGTGCAGCAGGGCGGCAAGGCCCTCCTCGCCGTCCGCCGCACGGACGCACGCGAACCCCGCGCGCGACAGGGCGGCCGCGACGTATTCGGCCGTCCGCGCATCGTCTTCCGTGATCAGAACTCTCATGGGCACCCCCTCATCATCCGTTTTAGGTGCCGCATTATACCATTATTTGTCGCCGCCGCGTCGCAGCAGCGACGGTCAGAACCGGTAGGTCAACCCCTCCGATACACAAGACTCCGTGCCTCCGTGGCTCCGTGTGAGATAATAAAACTGTGAG